>CAZHPX010000079.1:0-6262 GCA_964534785.1 uncultured Desulfobulbaceae bacterium
TGCATGGCAGGTATACTACATGTTGTGGCTACTGGAGGCAAGCGGATACCCAGTTTGTGATATGTTGAAAAGTAAACCAACTGTAATCACTTCCGGGATTCCACGGCTATATGCGAGGTTTATCGTTATCCATGGTCTGTTCCCAGAATCCGTCCATCTTTCAAGGTAACAGTTCGATCCATCTGGCCGGCAAGTTCCAGGTTATGAGTAACCATGATAACGCATAGCTGCATGGAAGTACAGAGTTCACGGAGAAGATTAAAAACCAGCTTTCCGCTGTTGCTGTCAAGGTTGCCGGTGGGCTCATCGGCGAGGAGCAGGGGGGGGGTCATAATCAATGCCCTGGCAAGGGCAACCCGTTGCTGTTCGCCTCCGGACAGTTCGCCGGGCAGATGATGGCCCCGTTTGGCAAGCCCTACCTGCTCAAGTAATTCCTGCCCTCTTTCCTGAAGCCTGTCCACCTCAATATTGCCTTTGATTCGTCCCGGCATCATTACATTTTCAAGGGCTGAGAATTCGGGAAGAAGATGGTGGAACTGGAAAATAAAACCAATATTATTACTACGGTGGCGGCAGAGGGTCTTTTCATCGACCTTGAGCAGGTTCTGAGCGTTGAAAAACAGCTCACCGCTATCGGGACGATCCAGGGTTCCTATTATCTGGAGCAAAGTTGTTTTGCCGGAACCCGATGTGCCGACAATGGCGGTCATCTCTCCCATGGCTCCATTTAAATCAACATCTTGAAGTACTTTTACACGGGTATGACCAGTGCCATAACTTTTTTTCAAGCCCTGTGCTGAAAAGAGAACTTGCTTTTGCCCATGACCCATACCCCCTGAATGCTGAATGCTCTGGCTCTGGATTCCGGCTTTCGCCGGAATGGCGACTCCTGTTCCCTGTTCCCTGTCCCCAGCCCCCTGTCCTCTGTCCCCTGATTTATTCATGGCTTAACGCCTCGGCAGGTCTGATTCTGGAAGCCTTCCAGGAGGGGTAGAGAGTCGCCGCCAAGGTGATGAGAAAAGCACAGACAGCAATTAACACCACATCGGTATAGACAACTTCAACCGGCAGGGTGGACATGGGATAGACATCACGGGGCAATTCGATAATTGGATAGGTCTTCAAAAACCAGCAGATACTCAGACCGCTGAGCACCCCGAGAACCGTGCCTGTGGCACCGATCACCATACCCTGATAGAAAAATATTCTCATAATCGAACCGGTGCCAGCACCCATTGATTTGAGAATACCAATATCCCGTTTTTTTTCCATGACCAGCATAATCAGGGCACTGATAATATTTAGAGCCGCCACGAGGATGATCAGGTTAAGGGCGATGAACATTCCTATTTTTTCAAGCTGAAGGGCGGCAAATAGGTTCTGGTTAAGCTGCATCCAGTCCCGGGCAGAGAAACCGGGGCCAAGCTGGGCACGGATTTCTTCTGCAACCCGTCCCGCATCTTCAATCCTGTCCACCCGCACTTCAATACCATGAACACCGAAATCAAGCCCGGCAAGGGAGCGGGCCGTCTCAAGGTTGATAAACCCCATGCTGGAATCGTATTCAAACATCCCGGTTTCAAAAATTCCCACGACTATGCTGGGGCGTACCCTGGGCATAATCCCCATGGGGGTTAGAGGGCCGCTGGGGGAGATCAGACGGACTCTTTCACCGGTCTCAATCCGGAGGCGGGCGGCAAGTTCAGAGCCAAGGATGATAGCCGGTATCCCTTGTTCAACGGCAAGTTTTCTGAGATTTCCTGACACCATTTTTTCGTCGATCCTGAGGACTCTGCCGGTATTTTGCGGGTCTATACCCCGCAAAATAATCCCGCTGGAACCATAATGTGAGCTGATTAAAGCCTGGGTATGGATATAGGGACTGGCCGCGGTTACGCCGTCCACCTGCTCGATTGCGGCAACGATTTTTTCCGGATGGTGAATCCAGCCGGAATGGCTTTGGATTATGGCATGGGAATTTATACCGATAATCTGGTCTCTCAATCCTTCGCTGAACCCGGTATATATTGACAGCACCACGATGAGAGCCAGCACACCCACTGTAACTCCAAGAATGGAAATAACCGAAATCAGGGAGATAAATTTCTGGCGCCGTTTTGCCCGCAGGTAACGGCGGCTGATAAACCAGGCAAATGTCATGGTGTTTCCGGTTTAAGGTGGGGAAAGAGAATAACATCACGGATGGATGGTGCATCGGTAAGCAGCATGACCAGCCGGTCAATGCCGATTCCTTCACCGGCAGCAGCGGGCATTCCGTATTCCAGAGCCCGGATGTAATCGTGGTCAAGTTCAGGATGAATTTCCTCATCATCACCACGGTTATCAATCTGGCTGGCAAATCTCTGGTATTGATCAATGGGATCGTTTAATTCGGAAAAGCCGTTGGCTATTTCCCGACCGGTGATGAATAATTCAAACCTGTCAGTCACAGCCGGATATTCTTCGTTTCGTCTTGCCAGGGGGGAGACTTCAGTGGGATAGGAGGTGATGAATGTCGGGTTGATAAGTTTTTCTTCAACCAGTAATTCAAAAAGTTCGGTTTTGGCTTTTCCTGCTCCTGCTCCCGGTTGAAGCTCAATCTGTTTTTCTTTGACAAAAGCCATCAGTTTTTCTTCATCGCCGAGAATATCAGGAGAAATTCCCACCACTTTAATAAGTGCCTCATCCATGGTGTAGCGTTGCCAGGGCGGGGTGAGATTAACAGCTACTCCCTGATAGTTTATCTCCATTGAATCACAAATATCCATGGTAATCCAGGATATAAGCTCTTCGGTCAAGTCCATTAAATCATGATAGGTGATATAGGCCTGATAAAACTCCAGCATGGTGAATTCAGGATTATGGCGGGTGGAAAGCCCTTCATTACGGAAATTACGGTTGATTTCAAAAACCCTCTCAAACCCGCCCACCAGTAATCTTTTTAAATATAGTTCCGGGGCAATCCGTAAAAACAGATCCATGCCAAGGGCGTTGTGATGGGTCTTGAATGGTTTGGCTGTGGCTCCGCCGGGAATCGGCTGCATCATCGGGGTTTCCACTTCAAGAAACTTGCGATTGTTGAAGAACTCCCTGATCATGCGGATAATCTCCACCCGTTTACGGAATGTATCCCGGACCTCCGGATTGGCGATCATATCCACATATCGCTGCCGGTATCTTGTTTCCACATCGGTGAGGCCATGGAATTTTTCAGGCAGGGGACGAAGTGATTTGGTGATCATATGCAGGTTTGCCGCTTCAATGGAGAGTTCGCCGGTCTTAGTTTTGAACAGCTTACCTTCGGCACCGACGATATCGCCCACATCCCATTTTTTAAAGACCTTAAACGGTTTTTCGCCAAGAAAATCCCGGCGGACATAAACCTGGATATTGCCGCTTTCATCCTCAAGATGGAAAAAAGCAGCTTTGCCGAATTTACGCATAGACATTATCCGCCCGGCAATCCGGTATTGACCGCAATCCTGCTCATGGGATTCCGGAGCAAGAAGTTCACCCCTGGGGAGGATATCTTTGATCGGCACAGGATGTTTGAAATCGTTTGAAAAAAGTTTCACTCCAGCCTCAGCAAGGTTTTCCGCTTTTTCCCGCCGGGCTTTGAGAATATTATTTTGTTGTTTGTTCATTTTATAGAATAGTTGATGGTGTTGAATATTAATAATGATTTGCGGGTTTCAGGTTCATGACGGTTTATCGTAACTGATTACATGGCTGGCAAGCCTGTGGTTTCATAGCCAATAAACATGTAATCTCTCAAGGGTGTGTAATTTATGCAGGGTGACAGCAATATCCCCGGTTAATTTATCAGATTGTTTCAAGTTTATTTAAGCAGATGTTGCTTTCGCAATGCCATGGAAGTACTTTTTGTAAGAGAAAGTACCTGGTCGGCCAGTTCAGGAGACAGAGAACCCGTACCGCAACTTGGAGTAATCAGGGTTTGGGCAAGCAGTTTGGCCATGTTTCGCTGTGGAGTAATAAATGTTTCCATCTGCCGGTTAAACCGTTCAACCAGTGAGGCTGTACTTTCTTTTTCTATATCCTCACCGGCGGTGGAAACGCCTCCCCAGGCGATTATGGAACCCCGGTTCAGGAAAACATCAACTTCATCTTTCAAGGCTGCCATTCGCTCAAAAAAACCATAGGCATCAAAACTCAGGATATCAATATCAGAGCTTATCAGGGTTGACCATTCGGTATTGGCACAGACATGGAGACCGACCAGGCCGCCGGCCCGGTGAATTGCTCCGGCAACCTCGTTTATCATTTCCCTGATCTCATCACTGCCCACTCCGATAAAGGCTGAGGAGCCAAGTCCGGCAAGGGCAGGTTCGTCGATGAAGATCAATGCCGGTTTCCGGGAAGCATCAATAAGCATCCGGGTCTGCCAGGCAGCTTTCATACTGATTCCCTTGATAACCATGTCACGGATGGTATCGTCAAAATATCCGGCTCTGCCGGCCCTGTCTTTGATGCCGGTCAGCATGGTGAAGGGACCTGTAACCTGACCTTTTACAGCTTTTATGTTATCTTTATCTTCTTGTTCTTTTACAGCCTTTGCAAAAAAATATAATCCCTTTGCCCGTTCCCTGCTTACCTGAAACCGGGAGTTCATTACGGTGTCGGGATTCTCTTCAAGACTGAGATACTCTTCATAAAAGGAGAGCATATCTTCTTCAAAGCCGGACCGCTCAATATCAAAAAGAATTCTCCCTTCCGGGCTTGCGATATTTTCCTCGATGATACAGGGGATGTTCTCGGCAAACTGGGGCATCATCTGCTCAAGAGGGTCGTGGGGGAGCTGCGGCCAGAGGGGAATTTGGGGCGTGGTGGCAAAGATAAGCTCAAGGGCCTTGTTGTGGTCGGTCATGGGCAGGCTGCCGATGAGAACCGGCAGACCGTCGGCAGAGAAAATTTCAGATTTACTGGTAGTCATGGGATGTTTTGTATGTAAAAGAAACGCCCTGCGGGCAAAAAAAGCTATAAGGACTTAAACACAAGCAAGAGTGCGGGCCGGATATATCTCATCACAGAGCGTACAATTATGCGACTTTAAACTTTAGGCCACCTTGGAAAATTGCCTTTAAACTTTATAAATATCAGATATGTTGCTGACCCCCAATGGTGGAATTGTAATTTTTCAATTTCGCATTAAACTAATACAGTTAACGCAATCAATATAGTTACCATGGTATCAAGTGTCAATTTTTTTCAGCAAAGCAACAGATGCATATCAGAAGCCAGAAGCCAGAGGACAGAAGATAGCAAGCTGGTTGTTCTGTCTTCTGATTTCTGTCAAGGAGATGTTCTATTTGCATATTATCAGGTTACAGGTTACAGACTACAGATTATAAAAAAGTTTTGTTCAAATAACATGTCTTTTGGATCAGGTAAAGGCTGTAAACAGAAATTTTGGAATTATTTATTTATGGAAAACAATAATCCCGGAGCAAAAATACTGATAGTTGATGATGAGCAGGTACACCGGTTCATGCTGGCGGCCATGTTTGCTGAATGGGGATGGGACAGTGTTGAGGCCGATGACGGGGTAAGTGCGGTTGCTGCCATTGAACAAGGCCCATTTGATGCCATATTGATGGATGTGCGGATGACGACAATGGACGGTATGGAGGCCTTGAAGCGTATCCGGGTCATTAACCCGTCAATTCCGGTGATAATAATGACTGCTTACTCTTCTGTGGATTCGGCGGTTGAGGCAATTAAAAAAGGAGCCCATGATTACCTGACCAAACCCCTTGATTTTGACCGTCTCCGGGAGACTCTTGCCGTGTCCATGGGGCATCGGGCTAAAAATGAGGTTACAGCCCTGTCAGGTGCACCGTTTGGTGAAAATGACCGGATTATTGGTTCGTCCCTGCCCATGCTGGCATTATGGGAGATGGTGCTTCAGGTTGCCCCCACCGATGCAACGGTCTTGATCGCCGGTGAGTCCGGCACCGGCAAGGAACTGGTTGCATCAGCCCTGCACCAGCGAAGTAACCGAACCGGCGGCCCCTTTGTCAAGGTCAACTGTGCAGCACTTGCAGAAAACCTGTTGGAATCGGAGCTTTTCGGGCATGAGAAAGGAGCTTTCACCGGGGCAGACAGGAGACGGGAAGGCCGTTTTGTCCAGGCCCAGTCCGGCACCCTGTTTCTTGATGAGATTGGTGAAACCAGTCCGGCCATGCAGGCCAAGTTGCTGCGGGTTCTTCAGGAACATGAACTGCAGAGGGTGGGCGGGCAGGAG
>CAZHPX010000080.1:0-6237 GCA_964534785.1 uncultured Desulfobulbaceae bacterium
AGCTGGCCTATTGGCCAATCAGATGTCATATCCCCAATTTTCAGGGGCTGCGGGCCTCTCAAGCAGAAGAACTGCTAATCGACTGCGGCTTTACGCTGCCCGTCCGTTACGAACACCATTTTTCCAGCCATCCCTATCCATCCGGCTGTGATTTCTTTGTCATGAGTGCAACTCGGTAAAACAATTCATTCTTTTTATGTAACTCACGGGGTAAGTCGTTACACTTTTTCTTGACACAGGGAAAAAAAACTGCTCTGGCAACATGAAAAGATAAATAGTGTTACCTGGCGATAAAAGGTGTCAGCATCTAAAACATTTGCTTAAGGAGGAAAATATCAATGAGGCATCCTGGGATTTCAGCCGTCACATTAATACTGTTGCTCGCTGTTTTTTGCTGTTTAGCCATGTCGGCACAGGCAAGGGGGGCAGCAGAAGAAACCCTGACCGTTGTCTCGCCCTGGAAAATGAAAAGTATGAACCTGAGCAAATCCGGGTTTATTTTTGCCAGAATGGGTTGTCTGGAAATGCTGACCACCACTGACAACAAGGGTAATCTCACCGGTTTGCTTGCCAAATCGTGGCAGGTAAGTCCTGATAAACTTACCTGGACATTTTTCCTCAGACCAGACATCTACTTCCATGACAAAACTCCGTTAACCACAAAGGCCGCGGTTAAAAGCCTGAATATCAGCCTGGAAAACAAGGGGGTGCTTGCCCGGGCCAGGATTGCTGAAATTACTCCGCTTGATTCTCTGACCCTGCAGATTCGCACAACCGAGCCTTTCTCCGCTCTTCCGGCCCACCTGGCCCATTTCAGTGCCGGAATTGTTTCAGAAGCCTCTTTTGACAAGGATAAAAACCTCCGCAAAGTTTATGGAACCGGTCAGTATATTTTTATTAAAGGCAATAACCGGGATAAATTCTCTTTCCGGGCCAACAATGACTATTGGGGGGAAAAACCTCTCATTAAATTTACTAAATACCTCGCTGTCGGTAAAGGAGAAACCAGGGGGTTCATGATGAAGGCCGGCCAGGCAGACATGGCATTCACCCCTTCGCCTTCTGTTGCCGGACAATTGCAGACAGGCAGTAAGGCAAAGGTCAAGACCATGATCATTCCCCGCACCAGGCATCTTCTTCTCAACTGTGACCTGCCGTTGTTTTCGGATGTCCGGGTTCGTCAGGCACTAAGCCTTGCCATTGACCGAAACATCATAGCCAGTGGATTACTCCGCAATCCTGAGTCAGCAGCAACTCAACTGTTGCCGCCAGCGGTGGCCATGTGGCATTTTGATAAGTTACCCCCCTTACAGTATGATCCCGGCAAAGCCAGAGAGTTGCTTGCCGATGCGGGCTGGAAACCGGGGCCGGACGGAATCCTTGAAAAGGATGGTCATCGTTTTGAGTTTGAACTTGTTACATATGCAACCCGGCCAATGCTTCCACCCCTTGCCGAGGTTTTGCAGCAACAATTTAAAGCCATTGGGATTAAAATGGATATCATGGTGGGCGAGTCATCATTGATTCCTGACAAACGGGCCGACGGTTCACTCCAGGCAGCTCTGCTCGCTCGAAATTTTGGTCAGATTCCGGATGCCATTGGTACAATTTATGGTGATTTCGGCCCGAATCCGGGAAGCTGGGGATCACTTGGCTGGCAGTCGGACCATCTCAACAGGCTGCTGGCAGATTATCTGCAGACATTTGACCAGCATAAAGCCGCCTCTAAAAGAAAAGAGATATTGGCCCTGCTCCAGACGGAGCTGCCGGTCATCCCGGTCACCTGGTATGAACATATTGTCGCTGTCAGTAACCAGCTTGAAGGAGTGAGCATAGACCCGTTTGAAATCAAGTCCTATGTAAAGGGAGCCAGGTGGGTCAAGTAGCAAAACAGATAGGACTCCGGATTTCTCAGGGATTTTTCGTTGCCATTGGTGTGTCGACCCTGACCTTCTGCCTGCTTGTTGCCATGCCCGGCGACCTGGCCATGAAAATTGCCATGGCCCAGTATGGGGAGGATGGACTCACTGATGTGAGGATAGAACAGGTTCGCCGGGAAACAGGTCTTGAGCAGCCAAAGACAAGCCTTTATTTTGTCTGGCTCAAGAATACTTTAAGTTTTGACCTTGGCTACTCAATGGTTTCCGGTGAACCTGTTAAGGATACTCTGATTACCCACATGTATTATTCCCTGAAACTTGCCGGGGCAGCCATGGTCATATCCATGCTGATCGCCTTTCCCCTCGGTATCCTGGCCGGATTAAAACCGGGATCGGCCATTGACCTGCTGGTAACCGTCTTTTCCAGCCTGGCTGTGTCGGTGCCGGGCTTTTTGATCGGGGCCTGTTTGATCGTTATTTTTGCCATAAAACTGAAACTGCTGCCCGCTGCCGGATATTGTTCACCGGAGTCAATAATTCTGCCGGCAATAACCCTGGCTCTGGTACTGGCTGCCGTATCCTGCCGGGTGATCAGGACATCGGTAATCACCGTAAAAGACTCCTGTTTTTTGTTGTTTGCCCGCATCAAAGGATTGAGCAGAACCAGGGTTTTTCTCGATCATGGTCTGAAAAGCGGAGCCGTGCCAATTATCACCTTTCTTGGATTGCAGCTTGCCCATGTGATGGACGGCGTAGTTGTCCTCGAAAATCTTTTCAACTGGCCGGGGGTCGGGCTGCTGTTGTTAGAATCGATCCGGGCCAGGGATCTGACCATGATTCAGGGAGTAACCCTTGTCATAGGACTTGTCTATGTCGGGGTAAATCTGATCACAGATCTGCTCTGCACTTTTCTTGACCCCCGTCATCTTGCCGCAGGCGGAGATATATGAGTTTTCGGCTGCGTACCGGCCATGTCCTGCTCGGTTTTATTTTTCTCTTTACCCTGTTTGGTCCGTACCTGGCCGGGCAGAGTCCGTATCAGCAGAACCTTGCCCTGCCCCTCCTTGCTCCGGGGCATGAATACTGGCTGGGAACCGATCATCTTGGCCGTTCGCTTTACAGCCGGCTGGCTGTCGGGGCAAGGTATTCCCTGTTTATTGCCTGCTCGGTGGTTGTCATCTCCTGTGTATCTGGTTCTCTGCTCGGGGTGGCGGCCGGTTACAGAGGTGGCTGGTTTGACACGGCCATTATGCGTATAGTTGACCTGGCTCTCGCAGTGCCAGGCATTTTACCGGCTATAATCCTTGCCGGTCTGCTTGGCGGCAGTATCCTGACCCTTGTTATCGCCCTGTCCGTGAACCTGTGGTGCGATTATTGCCGTCTTGCCCGAAATATGACCAGAACCATAAAGTACAGCTCCCATATGGAAGCTGGTAAACTGCTTGGTTTTAATGATTTTTTCCTTGCCAGAAAATACATTATACCTGAAATAATCCCTCAAATGACAATTCTGGCTGCCCTTGGGATGGGAAAAACCGTCCTCAATGTTTCCGGACTCGGTTTTCTCGGTATTGGTCTGAGACCGCCCCGGCCTGAATGGGGCGGGATGATCAGCGAAGGTATCCCTTATCTCGGTGAAGCACCCTGGTTGGTTATGATTCCAGGTTTTATGGTTTTTATCACTGTGCTGGGATTTCAACTTATAAGTGGAAGCTCCGAAACAAACAGAAAACAGCAATAACAACAGTAATAATAACAGCGAGAACATGGTTCCTCTACTTGAAATAAAAAATTTATCCATCCAGACAAATAATGAAGCGGCGGTACAGTCCCTGATAAAAGATATCTCTCTCCGGCTGGGCAGCGGCACAATCATGACCATCATTGGTGAATCAGGATGTGGAAAATCACTTGTTGCCCACGCCATCCTCGGTATTCTTCCAGAAGACATTCGGGTTAGAGGAACCATATCTTTTCATGGGAAACACATCCGGGCTGATAACAAAAAAGAAATCCGGAAATCATGGGGACGGAAATTGTTTTTCTTCCCTCAGGAACCGGGAAAATTCCTAAACCCCTTAAGACGCTCTTTTGGACAGGTTGTCGGAGTTTACCGTTACCTTTGGAATATACCGCTTAGACAGGCCAGGGAAAAAACCGGACACCTTTTTGAAAGAGTTGGTCTGACCAGCAGTGATTACCGGAAATACCCCTGGCAGCTTTCCGGAGGAATGGGACAGCGACTGCTAAGTGCAATCACCCTTGCCGAACCGGCACAGTTGATTATTGCCGATGAACCGACCAAGGGACTTGATCAGGAAATGAAACAACATACTGCCCTGCTTCTGAAAAAGTTGACTGAATCGGGCAAATCACTGCTTGTCATTACCCATGACCTGGCAGTTGCAGATATTCTCGGAGGAAACATGGCAATCATGTACAGCGGCACAATAGTGGAGCGGGGGACAACCGCAGACATCCTCAAGTCCCCCCGCCATCCCTATACCAAAGCACTTTGGGAGGCTTTACCGGCAAACGGTCTGAAACCGATTCCTCAGCAGGTTCATACCAGAGAAAATAAAAATGGCTGTGTGTTTGCAAACCGCTGTTCACAGGCCATTCAGGTATGTTTTCAGAAAAAACCAGCCCATATTCCCGACAATGGAAAACAAAGCATTGCCTGCCATCACTGTTGTTGAGGCGAAAAATATCTGTTTCAGCTACCCGGCAGACAACCGGAAACTGATAGAAAATATAAATCTGATCATTCGCCCGGGGGAACTGATCGGGATGACAGGCAAAAGCGGAGTCGGTAAGTCAACTCTTGCTGATCTTCTCCTCAACCTTAAAACTCCAGACAAAGGTAAAATATATTGGCATGGGCAGGAATTAAGCAGCTTGTCACGACAGGACAGACAAAAACAAAGGCTTCGCCCCAGCCCCAGGTTTCAAAAAATATTTCAGGACCCTGCCGCCTCGTTTCCACCCCGGCAAAAGATACAACAGGCCATGGCCGATGTGGTCTCATATTACCGGCTGGCTGAAACACCACCGGAGAGGGAATTATTGATAGAAAAATCATTGCCTCTTCTCGGTCTTGCCCCGGAACTTTTGCACAGATATCCTCATCAGCTTTCCGGCGGAGAAATGCAGCGTATGTCCATGGCCAGAGTCATGCTGGTAAACCCCTGTTTTGTGGTTGCTGATGAGCCGACATCCCGGCTCGACCTTTCGGTTCAGGCCATGATTATCCACCTGCTTGCCGATCTTGTCCAATCACAGCAATGGGCAGTGCTGCTGATCTCCCACGACAATGACCTGGTTAAAGCTGTATGTAAGCAGGGATGGCGACTGGAACCAGGACGAAACACCTCTGCCGGAGCAGGATTAACAAGAATTTTCTGAGACCTGAAGAAAACAGTTTTGCCCCTGACCTGACAATTGGCAGAATTTTATCTGTGCCCCTAAATTACTGACACCAACCCTGGAAATGAAAAAACAGCCGGGACTGTTTCTTGCCGGTCAGCTCTCCGGGGGTGAAGGTTATGTGGAATCGGCTGCCATGGGGCTGCTTGCCGGTTTTTTTTGCAAGTCTATGTAAAGAATTGCCGTCTCTGCCTCCGAGTACAGCCCATGGTGCTTTGATTGGCCATCTGACCGGAACCAATCCTGCCCATTTTCAACCGTCCAATGTTAACTTTGGTCTTTTTCCGCCTCTTGGCAAAAAAATTCGCAAAAGGGAGCGGGGGGGAATATCTGGCCAGATTGGCCCTGGAATATATAGAGAATTGGAAACGGAAAAATAAATATCATTTTTGACGGAGCTGCTTTCTGGCCGCAACCCATTATTTCCTGTGACTTTTTTTCCCGGTTGGTTTCCAGGAAACTCTGTAGCAGATAACAGGTTCTTCGCGATTTTTAAGTCTCAGATTGATTTGTTTATCGGCCTGGATGGTTTCCTGCCGATTGTGGAAGGTTTTTTCACCAATAATAATCTCTCCGGGTCGAGCCAGTTTTTCCAGTTTCGCTGCCATATTCACTGTATCGCCAATGACAGTGTAGTCCATCCGGTTTCCGGAACCGACATGGCCAATAATGGCGGAGCCGGTGTTGATGCCTATTCCCACCGTAAATGCGGTTAATCCTTTTTTTGTTCGTTTCCGCATCAGGGAAACAACGGCCTGCTGAATGGCAATGGCGGTCTCCAGGGCATCTTTGATACCTTCTTTTTCTCCAGTCATATGACCAAATACAGCCATGATCTGGTCTCCGACAAACTTGTCTAACATTCCGTTGTTGGCGAAAACAATATCCACCATGATACTGAAATATTCGTTGAGCATGGTAACCACATCTT
>CAZHPX010000081.1:0-6141 GCA_964534785.1 uncultured Desulfobulbaceae bacterium
GCAGCTCAAAGAGCAATTTCTCCATTCGCATCCCCCGCGAGCCTTTAACCAGCAGCCAGTCACCCTCACCAAGCCGACCGGCAATCAAAAGATGATAAAGCCAGTCTGCCATGGTAACCGTTTCAACAAAACGCATCATCTGATCGCTGCCCATCCCGGCTTCCCTTGCCCCGGCGAGATATTCTTCACTGTACTCTCCGGTAACCGCAACCATATCATAACCAAGGGTTGCAAGCAGACGACCAATCTCTCTGTGCCGCTGGTTGGCTTCATCACCAAGCTCAAGCATATCCCCAAGGGCTGCCACTCTCCGACAGTTTTGATCACCAAAAGAGGCCACTGTCCGCAATGCCGCCTCCATGGAAGAAGGGTTGGCGTTATAACTGTCATCCAGGGCCGTCAAGCCGCCCGGAATCTGCATGAACTGCATCCGCTTATCCACATTAGTGTAACGGGCAAGCCCGCTGATAATCGCATGCTTATCCACTCCGGAACCATGACAAATCGCTGCTGCTGCCGCCGCATTATGGACATTATGAATCCCCGGCACTGCAATGGTGATTCTCTGTTTCCACTCACCTATATGGAGGGTGAAGCGACTGCCCTTTTCAGCAAGAGAAGTTATTCTTGTCACCCTGACCAGTGGCTTTCGCTTCCTGCCGGCTGCCGTCACCGCAAAACCAATCTCCGGGCCCGGATATTTTTTTGCCAGCTTCACCACAAAAGGATCATCAAGGTTTACTACCCGCAAACCATCCGGTCGCAACCTTTCAAAAAGTTCTCCCTCAGCCCGGGCCACCCCTTCAAGACTGCCAACCCCTTCAAGATGGGAAGCATGAACATTATTTATACAGGCAATATCCGGGTCTGCAATTTCCGTCATCCGGCCAATCTCCCCGAACCTGTTCATCCCCATTTCCATGACCGCAACCCGATGTTCCCCGGAAAGCGGCAGAAGTGATAAGGGAAGACCAATCAGGTTATTAAAGTTACCTGCGGTTTTAAGTACTGCTGAGCAAGTATACTCACTGCCGGTATGATAAAACTCTGAAAAAATAGCGGCTGTTATCTCTTTAAGCGTGGTCTTACCGCTGCTGCCGGATATACCAATCACTTTAAGATTATCATGGAAAAATTTTCTTCTGAACCCGGCAAGATCACCAAGTGCCTTGAGAGTGTCATCAACCAGAATCTCCTGAACCTTATCTTGCAACCCGGAAGAAGGCGTTTCAACCACAACCGCTCCTGCTCCTCTGGCCACCGCATCCTGAATAAAATCATGACCATCATACCTCTCACCCCGCAGGGCAACAAACACATCTCCGCTCTGTACCAGGCGGGTATCCGTGGAAATTCCAGCAAAAACAATGCCCTTTGGCGAAGTTTCACCAAGCAGTTTACCGCCTGTGGCTCTAATAAGATTTTCCACCGTCCAGGCGGCAAAACCATTTTTTACCTCAACGAGATCAGAGAAAAATTCTCTACCGCCAACATTTACCTGATACTCCTCATGCCCCTTACCGGCGACCACCACCACATCCCCAGCCCTGCTGCCGACACATGCCAGTTGAATAGCTGCCCGGCGATCCTCTTCAATCATATATCCCCCCTCATCTTTATCAGAACAGGAATAAAAAAGTTCATCCCCGGTTTTTTTTACTCTGCCTGACCTCTTAAGCCCCGGCTCAATTTCAGCAATTATAGTTTCCGGCACTTCAGTTCTTGGATTATCAGAAGTTATCACAACCATGTCTGCCAGCCGGCCGGCAACTTCTCCCATCAGTGACCGCTTACCTTTGTCCCGATCACCTCCACAACCAAATACACAGACAAGTCGACCTGAAGTAAGCGGCTTAAGAGTTGTCAGAACATTTTCCAGGGCATCCGGAGTATGGGCATAGTCAACAAAAACAGCCGCCAGTTCCTCCCGGACATGCCCCCTCCCGGCAGGGAAAATCCGCTCCAGCCGACCCGACACCCCTTTAAGCCTGCTTAAACCATCCCTGATACAGGCAGCATCTATATCGAGTGCAAAGGCAATTCCTGCCGCCCCGATTTCATTTAAAACATTATGTCTGCCGACAAGGGATGTGGTGACCTGCTCTGCCACAAGTTTTTCCGGAATTACAAGCATAAAGGAACCACCATCAATACTCAGCTCAAGATTATCGGCAAAGACCTGGGTACCGCTGTCCAGACCAACCCTGATCACCTTTTGCCCAGCTAATTCATCCGCCAGGCGACTCCCGTAATCATTGCGGTCTTCAGGGGAAACAACCACTACAGAGACCCCGTCTTTTTGCAGGCGGGAGGTAAATAACAGTTTTTTAGCTTCAAAGTAATTATCCATATTAAGGTGATAATCAAGATGATCACGGCTTAAATTGGTGAATAGAGCCACGGAGAACAACAACCCTGCCAGCCTGCCCTGGTGAAGGGCGTGGGAAGATGCTTCAATGATCACATGGGTAACCCCGGCCTCCGCCATTTCTTTCAAGAGAGACTGGAGTTGAAGCGGGTCTGGAGTGGTCAGCGAAGCAGGCCGGACAACCATGTTACCATTTTGCTCCTGGTAACGGTAGTTCACCGTCCCGATAACACCTGTCTGCAGACATGCCTGCTTAAGTATCGCTTCAAGTATCCAGGAAGTGGTGGTCTTGCCATTGGTACCGGTTATGCCGATCAGGGTAAGCTGCTCTGCCGGATTACCATAAAACTCTGCTGCCAGCAGACCAAACCCATACCGACTGTCACTGACTTGAAAGAAAGGAACTTCACCGGTAAAGTCATCCGGTTTCACTTCACCGACCACCCCGACACAGCCCCGCTCCACAGCCTGACCAATGAAATCATGACCATCCCCGCCATGCCCCCGCACTGCCACAAACAAGGCCCCGGCAACCACCTGGCGGGAATCAGCGGTTATCATGGAAACGACCCTGTCGTTCTCATATCCGCTGACGGACACGGTAAGAACATGTTCCACCTCTTTCAATCGCATAACAACCTCATATGGACGATTTCAAATACTTGCCTCCAGACTGAGAACACACACTTCCCCTTCCTGCAACCGTTGCCGTGGTGGAGGGTACTGACTTATAATCCGGCCGCTGCCCTTGACCACAACCCTGCAATTATGCTGGCTCAACGCCTGTAATCCTTCCCTGAGACTGCCCCCGACCACCGACGGCATTTCAGATACTACTCTTTCAGTTTCAGCAGCATAAGGAACATGGTCTATCCGCCTTGAGATCAAAAACCGGGCTTTATTGTCTTTATCTACGGCTCCGGGGTGGACAACAACCTTTTCTTTCTGTTCACTCAAATATAAATCAACAAGCAGAGACCTGCCATGTTTGTCCATGCTTTTTTTTTCTTTTTTCCCCTCTTGCAGTGCAAACGGGGCAAGGTTATTCTGCTCAACAGCCATGACTAACAGCAAGGTTCGTCCATCTCCCCTGATAATACCTCCAAAAAAATCCTGCTTAATATAACGGCTGAACATCCCCGCCGGAATAATCCTGATATCCCTGCCACTGAAAGCAACCATTCCTTTTTCTTCACTTGCCGGCAATAACTGCCGACGCAGAACCACCCCCTGAACCGGAGAGACCACGAGTTTTCTGAAAACTGCCTGCCGATTCAGAGGGAAGGATTTTTTTTTCTCCACATCGTAAACAGAATCAAGAAAAACCGGGGTTAGCCGCCAACCGCCATTAACCAGGCTTGCCATCCCGACTCCTATCTGGGCAAGGCTGATGAAATCATCATTACCATGTTCAAACACCTGCCCTGCCAGTTTTTTATCAGGAAGCACCCCGCCATAAACCGATTCCCCGAAGGACAGATCCACGGCTGCCCTGTTTATATCCTCCTCCCCAAGTCCAAAATCAATGGCTGCCACCGTTATCGGTAAAAGCGGCTCTCTCTGAACACCTTTCTGCATAGCCGCTGCCGCCCGGGTTAATATGGGGCGAACCAGATCATAACTGAAAACCTGGCTGAACACTCTGTTTTCCCGTTGTTTTTCGCTGGCTATCCAAAAATGATTAGCGTCAAAAGAAGGAAGACTGGAAAGAGACAGCACCCTGCCTGTCCAGGGATCAAGCAGCAAAGCCATTGCCGAATCAGCATTTCGCTCAGCCATTATATCAAGTAGATACCGGTCAATTTTTTCCTGCAAGTCAATATCCATGGTCAAGACCAGATCCGTACCCTTTCTTCCCAAAACGCTATATTCCTGAAAATCAAGATCCGGAACCATGTAGCTCTGATACTTACCGGGCTGCAGCAACAGGTCAAACCGGCCTTCCATCCCCGCAAGACCAATGCCGTCACTGGTATAACCGACGACATGAACGGCAGAGGTATGCCGGGGGTAAAACCTCTGCTCGGACTCCCTTAAAAAAAGACCTTCCACAGACAATACCCTGATATTTTCCGCCTGGACAGCATCAAGGTTACCTGCAAGCTGTACCACCCGTTTCGCCTCCCCAAGTGAAGCCAGCAACTCTTCAGAGGTGCTGCCTGTTACAGGTACCAGCTTCTCTGCAATCACAGCATGATTGTCAATTTTTGCAGGATTCGCATACAAAGAAAAGAAATTATACGAAACAGCAAGTTCCTGGAAATTACGATCGTAAATAGTCCCCCTCAGAACAGCATCGCTCACCGGTTCACCGGGTAAAGATGTGGAAGACAATCCAGCCCCGGCAGATTTAAAGATTTCACCGATATTCTGAAGAAAAACAGGGGTACGAAAGATAAGCAGTCCAGCAGCAATAACAAACAAAAAAGTTACGGCAGAAAATAATCGCCGTTTCCTGCGTTTTTTCAGTTTTTTCAGTTTATGCGAAGCAGAATACATAGAGTACAAACCAGTCTGTCAGAAACGATGCACCTGATTATCGCCCGGAACATGCAAATCAAGCCTGACTGCGGCAACCGCCCTGATCCGTTCCGGTGTAAGTAAACGATCCCTGGAAGCTGCAAGAACAGTAGTTGCCTGGGAAGATAAAGAGATGGTTGTCTGCAGGTCAACTATTGTCTTATGGGACTCCATGATTTTCCAGTAAAAGAGCTGACTGACAACAAACACCAATATTAATGCCGTGCAGAGGGCAATTATAACAGAGCGTTTAAGGGCAGCCGACATTTCCCGGTCAGCAGCTACATCCACCCTTTGCCGCATATCTGTTGCTGCACTTTGAAACCTGTACTGCTGCGGTTGTGTTCTGGCAAACATAATCTACACCTCCTCTTTTTTTTCTTAGATCGTACCAACAACAAAAACAAATAAAAAAAATAATGACTGAACTTAGGGAACTGGAATTAAATAACCTGGGTATATAATGTACATTCCTAAATTCTTACCGCTCCCCTGAGCTTTGCTGAACGGGCCCTGGGATTGGCAGCAATTTCTTCCACAGCCGGCTGCACCGGCTTGCCGGTAATCACCCGCAAGCGGCTATCTGCTCTAAAAGCCTGCTTTACCATACGATCTTCAAGGGAATGAAAAGAAATAACACAAAAAATCCCTCCCGATCTCAAGGTATCCGGAGCCTTTTCGAGCAGCCTGTTCAGATTGTCCAGCTCCCGATTGACAGCAATTCGTAAGCCCTGAAAAGTCCTGGTCGCCACATGAATCCTCTTCGGATGAAACCGCTTCGGCACAGCCATTTTTATAAGCTCAGCCAACTGGTGCGTCGTTTTAATTAGAGAAACCCGTCTCTTTTCAACGATAAAACGGGCAATACGCCTTGCCTGCCGCTCTTCACCATAAAAATAAAAGATATCAGCCAGTTCATTTTCTCCGGCCCTGTTAATAATATCTGACGCGGTTTTCTCCATATCCTGATTCATCCGCATATCAAGCGGGGCATCTTTTTGAAAACTGAACCCCCGTTCCCCCCTGTCTATCTGCAGGGACGACATACCAAGATCAACCAGCACCCCGTCCACCTTTTCAACACCACAGACTGCCAGTTCACTGTCAATGTCCGCATACGACCCGTGAATCAACAGGAAACGATCCGCAAATCGTGCCAGCCTTTCCGCCGCCAGCTCAGCGGCTTCACGGTCCCATTCAAAACCGATAACCCGGCCAGCCGCTGTTGATTCAAGGATATTTTCAGCATGACC
>CAZHPX010000082.1:0-6127 GCA_964534785.1 uncultured Desulfobulbaceae bacterium
ATGGATATCTGTCAGGATGGTGCACCTGTGGCACAACCGGACCTTATGAAAGATTCTATCACCGGTATGGTGGGGTTTGCCGGTACCCATAAGGGTATGCTTGCTGTCCATGTACCAGGAGAGCTGGCCATGGCCATTACAACAAGTTTTCTTGGTATGGATGTTGATGAGATAAATGAAGATGTTCAGGATGCCATCGGTGAAATTGCCAATATGCTCGGCGGAAGCGTAAAGAGTATTCTTTCTGATAAAGGGAAAAATATTCAATTATCCCTGCCGACAACTATTTTCGGGAAAGAGTATAATTTTGTTTCCCAGCTTGAAGTTGGTGTTGTTGTCATTCCTATGAAAACTCAAGCTGGCATCTTAAGGGTACAGCTTGAGCTTGAGAAGGGGTGATGTAAGTGGTCAGGGGACAGGTTTGATTTGGTTTATGACTATAAAAATGGTGTGATGAATTGTTACCACTGAAAAAATATATAACTGATGCTGTTCTGGATATCTTTGCGACAATGGTCTTTGTTGATATTACTCCTCAGGAATCGTCACCGGAACGAGCTGTATTCATCGACTCTGGTCTGACCAGTATGATAGGTCTTGCCGGTGATTTTAAAGGATTTCTGGCTATCAATTGTCCTGAACAAACGGCAAAGGGTATTACCGGTGCCATGCTGGGCATGGAAGTTGATGAGATAAACGAAGATGTCCAGGATGCCATCGGTGAAATTACCAATATGGTCGCTGGCAGTATGAAGGCATTCCTTGCCGGTGATCATGTGGATACTGAATTGGCCATCCCCACCACTGTGATTGGTAAATCCATTCGTGCTGCCGGGCAGCCGGGAGGTAAACAGCTTGCAATACTGTTTGCCACACCAGTTGGAGAATTTTCGATTGCTTTAAATTATGTCCATGTATCGGAAAATTAGCAGTGAAACGGCGAAGTTTCTGTGGAAATTATTCCTATATGGTGACTAAGCTCTGGTTACACCGCTCTGCGGTGTGTAACCTT
This sequence comes from uncultured Desulfobulbaceae bacterium, assembly GCA_964534785.1. Lineage (GTDB taxonomy): Bacteria > Desulfobacterota > Desulfobulbia > Desulfobulbales > Desulfobulbaceae > DRLX01. The sequence continues at coordinate 1,013 of CAZHPX010000082.1, forward strand.
AACCCTTCACTCTGTGCCAAAATACGTAGTGCGGAGCACTTGTAGATAGCTTACCTGTTCGATATTCGACATTCTCTTTTTAAAACCTGCCCGAAAGGCATCATGTCCCCGGGAACTAAGAGGCAGATAGTTTGCCTGTATTACAGGCATCGCAAACAATGGTCAAACCACAAAAGGCATGAAAGATAATGTGGTTGATTTTCGTGGTTCATTGGATTTGCGACCCGTAGGGCATTCGTTCGGTTTTTTCAGTTCAGGTAAAGATTTTCCCCTCGTCTGCCGAAAAAATAGTTATGGGAGCAAAAAAATAAAATGGAGGTTAATTGACTGTCCATGGGAAAGGCAAAGGAACGGCTTGACAAGATAATGGCTGCCTGCCAGGAGCATATCCAGGAAGAAGTCTCTGCACTTCTTGGCAAGACCATGAAAATCTCTGAACCTGAAACTGCGGTTATCAGCAAGGAAGATTTTTTTTCAGAGCCGGCACCAAAGTCCGTGCTTGCCCATGTCCAGCTTGAAGGAGATATCCCCGGTCATGGCTGCCTTATTGTTTCTGTTTGTGATGCAATCCGTATAGGCGGGACTTTGATCATGCTGCCTGACTCGGAACTAAATAAAGTTGTTAGCGAAGAGGAGTACAGCGAAGAACTTGAGGACTCCTACGGGGAAATCGCAAATATTATCTGCGGTGCCATCACGGCAACACTTGAGGAACAGTATCCGAAGAATTTAAGGCTGGTCAAGACCGGGCAGGAAGTTATTGTTCCAGTTAAGGTCGTCGTGGAATCCGACGAACCTGTGCCTGACGGTTCCTATTATATGATGCGTGCGTCAATGGAACTTGAAGGTGTGGAGATGGGAGTACTTCAGCTTCTGCTGCCGGCTGAGAATTTAGGTCTTATAGAACTCTCGGCACCAACTGCAGAGGAACAGAAGGATACTGAAAAAGCGGTCGGGATGGATGGGGACGGGGATGATTCTCAGAGTATTTCTCCTGAAAAGGTAAATGTCGGAACTGTTGAGCGGGAAACTGTTGCTGCACCGGAAAGGGCGAAAGCTCTTGATAGAGATCAGGAAGTAAAAGAAAAAAATACTGTTACCGAAGCCACAGAGCTATCAGTTGAAAAATTAGAAAAACAAAAGCAGAAAATTGCTCAAATCCTTGATGTATGTCTTGGAAAAATCGGCGAAGAAGTCGGTGCTTTACTTGGCGGGACTCTTAAAATTGAAGGCTGGGACAACTGGATCTACAGCAAAGAGGAATTTCTCGAACAGGCTGGCGGCAAACAGGTTATGGCTCGGATGGAGGTACGGGGAGACCAGGACACAGAAGCATATATTATTGTCTCTTTAAAAGATGCTGTTTTTCTTGGTGGTACCCTGATTATGCTGCCTGATGCCGAGCTTGAAGAAGTTGTCAGAAATGAAGAGTTTGGTGCAGATGTTGAAGATGCCTATGGAGAGATTACCAATATTATTGCCGGGGTTTATACGGCTGTCTTTGAAGAACAATATCAGGATAGTATAGGTTTTGCTAAAACAGGCATTGAGACAATTATCCCGGTTAAGATTGACCCTGGATCAGATGATGTTATTCCTGACGAGTTTTATTTTTTGAGTGCCGGTGAACTTGTTTTTAACGAGCAGAAACTTGGCCGGATTCAGGCTGTTTTCCCGGTCCGGATTTTTGGTCTTGAGGCTCTTGCCCGGCAGGCAGATGCAGACGGGTCTTTTGAAACAGAAACAGAAAATGTTATCAGTCGGCAGGCAACAGGTAGTGGTGGAGATGGAGGCAGCCTTGAAGGAAGTGGGTATGGAGAGAATGTTGATGTCCTTATCTTCACCGATGATGAAATAGAATCAGCGTCTTTGGCTGAATTGTTGAATAAACAGGGGTATCGCAGCAAAGTTCTTAATTATCGCGACCAGGTTAGTAACCATCTTACCCGGGCAGTGGGCCTTGTTTTTCTGGTTATGAAGGATGTGGACGAACAGGGATTTGGTATGGCCATAAAATTAAGCAATAACGGTTTGAGGGTTCCCCTGGTGGCTGCTGGTCCATCCTGGACAAGGACTACAGTTTTGAAGGCTGTTAAATACGGAGTATCTGATATCCTGATCACCCCGGCAGCAGATATAGATATACAGGAAAAAGTAAATACTAATATGGTCAGTAAAGCAGCGTAATAGATCTGTAGCCACTCACAGTTATCAGTTTATGGTTGACAGTTAAATCATTAAAAAAGTGAAAAACCGTAACCTGATTGTTCTGACAGGGGATTTTATGCTTGATAAGCATCCATTTGTGCTTCCTTCTTTTTGATCTTCTCCAGCAAGGTTGTTCTTTTCAGATTCAGTAATCTCGCGGCTTCTTTCTTGTTGCCTCCGGTGAATTTTAAAGCCTGAACTATCAGCCGGGTTTCAAACTCATTAACAAGGTTTTTAAAGTCTATGCCGTTGTCATTCCATAACCCCTGAGCGGAAGGTGCCGGCGGAGGGGTTGAAAACAGCATAATCTGTTCGGGAGGCGATACATCTGCCATGACCGGTTCAGGCATATTTTCTGAAGAGGGGGATCGGAGGAGAGATTGATGATATTTTTCCGGAAGATCACCATAACTGATCTCTTTACCAGCATGGAGAATATTCATGTATTGAATCAGGTTTTCCAGTTCCCGTACATTTCCTTTCCAGGGATATTGCTGCAGGGTCTGCATGGCGGCAAGGTCAAAACCGGTAATGGTTTTTTTCCCTTTTCCCCTGTTTGAATTTATAAAATGTTCAATGAGAATGAGTAGATCTTCATTTCGTTCTCGTAAGGGGGGAATATTGACGGGGATAACACAGAGCCTATAATAGAGATCTTCCCTAAATTCTCCTTTTTCCACCATCTCTTCAAGGTTACGGTGAGTAGCGGCAACAACCCTTACATCAACAGATATCGGTTTGAGGGCACCCACTGGTTCAAATTCCCGTTCCTGGAGCACTCTTAACAGTTTGGCCTGGAGAGTCGGCTTCATGTCTCCTATTTCATCGAGAAACAGAGAGCCGCCGTCAGCATATTCGATGCGGCCTGTTTTAGCGGTTGTGGCTCCGGTAAAAGCACCCTTGCTGTAACCGAATAGTTCGCTTTCAAGGAGATCATCGGGAATGGCTGCACAGTTCACCGGGACAAAGTGTTTTTTGCTCCTTGGGCTGTGCTGGTGAATTGCCTTGGCAACAAGTTCTTTGCCTGTGCCGGATTCGCCCTGGATAAGAACAGTGCTTGAGTCATCTTCAGCCAGTTTGGAGATAAGATCAAAGAGGTTCTGCATGGCTTCACAGCGACCGACAATCCCATTAAATAAATTTGGTCTGTTCATGAAGTTATACGGGCATATTGTCGGCAAGTTTACTGGAAGTTCTACGCATATTAAGGCTGAGCAGACGCATGATTTTTTTCAGCATGGTGACCCCGATTGCCGGATAATGGGTGGTAAGAATATCAAAACCTTTTTTGGTCAGAATAATGGCAATTGAAGGTTGACGGGCAATAACCGATGCAGAACGCGGTGATTTGTCTATGATGGACATTTCGCCAATTGTACAGCTTTTGCCGAGTCTGGCAATGACCCGATAGTCGCCATCCCCGTTTTTTTTTAAAACCTCAAGGAGTCCGCGGACTATAAAACACATGAAATCGCCTTTGTCACCCTCGGTAAAAAGATATTCCCCCCGCATTATTTCTGTATAGTTGGTATGATGGGCAATAATATCAACATCTTCACCGTTAAAATCATCAAACAGGGGCAGGTACAACATGAATTCTCTGGTTTTTTCTTCATGTTCGTTCAACTCTTTGTGTTGAGGTTTCCTTTTTTTCATTAAAGTATCCTGAATCCGTGAGCGTCCACCTGTGCTGCAGGTGGATATCCCGAAGAGCGAAATTTTATTATGTCCAGGTAAAATATAAGCCATGTCTTTTGTCGATATTAATATTGATAAATAAGGTGTTGCTAACAATTTTTAATGCTTTGTCGTCATGGATTCAGAAGTATGTTTTGAGTTATATCCGTAAATGACATTTTTTCGACACTGAAATAATAAATGGATAGATTTTACTTTCCTTTCTTCTCATGATGTCAAGTAAAGTCTATCATAGTCATAATAGTGAAGGCAAGGGATGAAATGAAATTATGTCATTTTTTTGACGATATTTTTTGTTGTCTTGTTGTTTCAGGTGGTTTATGACACCAGATATGCCAGAAGCCAGAAGCCAGAGGTTAGAGGACAGAAGCCAGAGGACAGAGGACAGAAATCTGGTTATTCTGTCTTCTGATTTCTGGCTTCTGATTAGTACCCCCAAATACTTATAGCTAAACTATGAAAAAAATATCATTTCTAATTTTGTTTACCAGTCTGTTTTTTGCAGTTTCTGCGTCTGCCTGGCAAGGGGTTGTTATCAAGGTTCTTGATGGAGATTCGCTTAAAATCAGGCATGGTAATACCATAAAGGAAGTAAGGCTTTATGGTATTGATGCTCCTGAATATAAACAGCCATTTGGCAACAAGGCAAGACGATTTCTAAAAAGACAAGTATTGAAAAAGACGGTCATTGTTGAAGGAAAGGATATTGATCGCTTCGGTCGGGTTGTTGCTCTTGTCAGTTACCGGGGGGAGCTGCTTAACCGGAAAATGGTTCAACATGGGTTGGCATGGGTATATCCAAAATACTGTAGAATGCAATCATTATGTCGAAAAATGAAAAAAGATGAGAAAGAAGCAAGAAAAGCAAAACGGGGGCTGTGGCGTGATTCATCTTCTCTGCCTCCATGGCGTTGGAAACGATTGCATAAAAAATAACTAACTGTTCAGAGGCACTTCTTAACAGTTACAATCCGATGATTGTGCAGCTTTTTTAAATTAGCTGAACTGGGTATCCGCTTGCCTCCAGTAGCCAAAGCTCTGTTTTTTTCTTTACGCCCTGTATCTGATCAGGTACCATTTGTAACCTGTCTCCTGTCTCCTGTTTTCCCGTTGCAGGAAAATAATTATCTCATCAGTTTTTTTAAAAACGGACTGGTTTTACAGGGATTGTTTAGAAAAAAGCGAGCTTGGCCCTATACTCCCAAGTAA
>CAZHPX010000083.1:0-6119 GCA_964534785.1 uncultured Desulfobulbaceae bacterium
GTTTTTACCCGCACTTGGATTGTTTATCCTGCTTGTTGTCTCTGGAAATGTCCTTTTGTTGATTCCCAAAAGAAAAAAAGCCAGGGAAAAAGTAAAAATAAAAAATCTCCAGGATAAGATCCAGGCGGTTCTTGATGACATTCCTGCCCCCGGGCAAACAGAAAATTTTGCTTATTCACTATCTTCTGCCTCTTTAAACACCCGCTTACAGAAGCCAAAACTTAAACTTCAATCAGGAATAATCAGAGATATCCCGGAGAAATATAAAATTTCTGCAAAAATGGCTTCCCGGGGCATGGCTCCTGATGAAATAGCCTCCATACTTGATATCTCTTCTGCGGAAGCATCTCAACTTGTCCACCTCTGCCAGGTTACAGGTGCCAGGGGTTTCAGGGGACAGGTTTACAGAAGACAGAAACCAGAATAGTTAGCAGCCAAAGGCTGGTTTAGGCTATATTTAACTGCTTAATCTTTTCTTCCTGAAGTTTCCCGTTTTTATTTTTATGTGAAATCTGCTCAAGTGCTGTATTTTGTTGGAATAGACAACTTTTTTTCTTGGTTCAGAATTCGTGCGTCAAGGGATAATAAATGGGGTTTTGCTACTTGCGTGGCAAACACCGTAAAAAATAAATTCTTTCCCGTTGCAATGGCACATCACGACTGCTGGGGTACTTATAAAAACCGGGAAACTTCAGTTTTCTTCTAACCATTCACCAAATGCGAAGCATCTAACTATTCTGTCCTCTGACTTCTGTTCTCTGGCTTCTGTTAAAGGTAAAGAGTTGGCGACAGTTAACCGATAACAAAAATACAATATCTGTTTTTTCACCATACAGCAGGCAAGGTAGAGAACATTATGGTTTCAGGAAAATATACGGCCTTGAGCGGAGCGTTATCACGGGAACTGGCAATGGCAAATATTGCCAATAATCTTGCCAATGTCAACACCACCGGCTTCAAGAAAAACCGGGTTGTCTTTGAAGCTCTGCTCAAAGGTGCTCAGCAAACTAATGAAGCAAAAGGCCATAACCTTACCCGGGTCAAAAATATAACCATTGATTTCAGCCAGGGGGGACTTCGTCAGACCAGTCGTTCCCTTGATGTGGCTATCTCCGGAGAAGGTTTTTTCAAGGTTGAACAGGAAAACAGAGTTTTTTATACCCGTGACGGTAATTTTTTCACCGACCAGGACGGAATGCTTAAGACAGCTCTGGGGTTCAATGTCCTTGATGACGGCAATCAACCAATCCAGATTTCTGACATTGAGGGTAAAAAAATTCACATCGATCGAAACGGTAACATAACCCTGGACACCGTCCCAAGCGGTGCAAAAATTCAGGTTTTTACGGTTGACGACATGGATAAACTTAAAAAAACAGGGAATGGACTTTTTGAACTGGCCGAAGGAGAAGAATTCCAGTTAGCTGAAAACTCCCAGGTACTTCAATACAGTCTTGAAACCGCCAATGTTAACATGGTGGAAGAAATGGTATTGATGATTAATACCCAAAGAAAATTTGAAGCACATTTAAAATCACAGAAAAGCTTTTCAAAACTTAGTGAAAAACAAAGTGAACTTGGCACCATAGGTTAATTCTTTAACTATTCAGCGATCTTCCTTAACCATTCAAACCGGAGAAATAAAATAAAATGCAATCTTTATGGACAGCAACAACCGGGATGAGCGCCCAGGCACTTAATATGAATGTTATTGCCAATAATCTGGCCAATGTTTCCACCACCGGTTATAAAAAAAGTCAGACCTCATTCAGAGACCTTATCTATCAGCAGACCAAAGTCCCAGGAGCACCGACCTCTGATGCGGGGACCATGCTACCTTCAGGGATTCAGATTGGTCTTGGGGTTACACCGGCTGCGGTCAGCAAAGTTTTTTCCATGGGTGATATTGTCCAGACCGGCAACAGGCTTGATGTCGCCATTGAAGGTGCTGGCCTTTTCCAGGTCGAACTCCCGGACGGCAACATATCCTACACAAGAGCAGGTAATTTTAACCTGGACGGCAACGGTCAAGTAGTTACTGCCGAGGGGTATCCCATTATTCCCGCCATAATCATCCCTGAAAATGCCAGGGACATAACCATCAGTGAAAACGGAGTGTTCAGTGCCACCCTCGGTGATGATGCAATGGCAACAGAGTTGGGCGTCATGGAACTTGCCACCTTCGTCAACCCGTCCGGCCTCCAGGCCATTGGTCGTAACCTGTTCAGAGAAACTGAATCTTCCGGAGCTCCGGCCATCGGTACCCCCGGTAATGACGGTTATGGAACCCTGCTCCAAAACTACCTCGAACACTCAAATGTTAACATGGTTGAAGAGATGACCCAGATGATCACCACCCAAAGGGCTTACGAGATTAATTCAAAATCAATCACTACTTCAGATAAAATGATGCAAACCGTGGTCAACATGGCATAACCATGAATACTATCAGCCCTTCATATAAGTATATGCTTTTTTTGCTGCTTATTCTGTTGTTGCTCCCGGCCACAGCCCAGGCACTTGTTATTCAGTTCCGTGGGGAAGCTGCTGTGAATGAGAAAATTATCCGGCTCGGAGATATAGCAGATATAACCCCGGCAGGCTATAAAGCATCCATATGGAGAGACAGGAAAGTAACCCGCTCTCCTGGTCCCGGCAAAATAAAAATCATAGCCGCTCAATCTGTTATTACTCCTTTTTCCCGTCTGCCGGGGGCAGATATGATCAAATGGCAGGGAGCAGACAGCATCACTGTCAAAAGAGAAGCAATTATAATTGACCGGCAAAAGATAGAAAACATTATAGCCGGATTTCTCCAGGAAAACCTGTTCAGATTACCGGAAGCCGCACTTCGTTTCCAGGTAATCCGTGCTCCTGAGCAGATCATTCTCCCAACCGGAAGACTTGAATATCAGGTAATTCCGTCAAACCAGGAAATTATCGGCAGTTCAAGTTTTGCCATTATATTTTCAGTTGACGGTAAAGTTGTTGAAAACTGTACGGTCAGGGGCAAATTAGAGGCAATTGCCCGGGTTGTTATTGCGGTGGTTCGTATCCGCAAAGGCGAGATCATCACTCCCCAGAAGCTTAAACTGACAGATATGGATATAAGCAGGGTGGATTCCCCGTACCGCCTGCCCCGACAGGTTATCGGTATGCAGGCAAAACGCACCATTACTGCGGGAAAACCATTGACAACCCTTAATGTGGAAGCCCCGCCAGTGGTGAGAAGAGGCGAGTTAGTCAAAATAATTGCCAAAAGCGGACGAATGCAGATTTCCACCACTGGAATAGCCACAATGGACGGTCGGCCCGGCGATTCAATCCGGGTTAAAAACATAGAATCTGACAGGCTCATCGACGGCCGGGTTGATTCAGCCGGCGTTGTCACCGTATTTTTTTGAATCTTAACTTGATGTTATAAAAACTGCGATGAAACCAGACAATAAAAAACAAATAAAAAATCATGCTGCCATTCGTTTTATTACTGTTCTATTTTTAATTCTAACCCTGAGCAGCGGATGTGCAACAACACAACGGAACATGGTCAAAATACCTGAACCATTGGAACCACCGGTAATCAGCAACGACGAGCCCATGTCTCCCGGTTCTCTGTGGACAGGCAGTGAGGGGGGCTGGATTTCTGATCTCAGAGCCCGGGCGGTGGGAGATATTGTCACGGTTATTATTAAGGAAAAGGCCAGTGCCAGTAAAGAAGCCAGTACCCGGACGGACAGAAGCAGCGACATCAAGGCTGGAATTCCCATTCTGTTTGGATTAGAGCGACAAATCGCCAACAGTTTTCCTAATTTGAATCCGGCGGCCATGATTGAAGCAAGCTTTGAAAATGATTTCCAGGGAAGCGGCAAAACCACCAGAAAAGAAGACCTGGTCGCCACCCTGACCACCCAGGTTGTGCAAATTTTCCCCAACGGCAACATGCAGATCAGGGGCGGTAAATCTGTTATTGTCAACAATGAAAATCAAATTATTTTTTTAACTGGCATAATTCGCCCCTGGGATGTGAGTGCTGCCAACGAGGTTGATTCATCAAAGATACTCAATGCCCAGATCGCCTACACCGGCAAAGGGGTTATTTCAGATAAACAAAGACCTGGCTGGCTGACCAGAATGGTTGATAATGTCTGGCCATTTTAAAATATTTTTGTAACTATTGGGCGAGTCTAAAATTCTCGCTCCCACGCTCCAGCGTGGGAGCGTACACCGGCTCATAAAACATGGGTAGAAGCCGATAAAAGTTCATTGGGGTAATAAGGGAGCAGGTGTTACGGAAATGATGAGGCACAGCGTTCCCACGCAGAGCGTGGGAACGAGGGGAAATCAGGTTACAGGAGACAGAAGACGGAATAACCAGATATCTATCCTCTGAAACCTCTATCCTCTGTCTTCTGGTACTGGGTTGCGGGCTTTAGGTCAGCCTTAGGTGCTTTGTGAATAGTTACCCATATTTTCAAGAGTGAATTGCAATGGACAAAGATACAAAGGGGTTTAATCAGATGAGACAAGACATGCTGAAAAAAAATATAGCCATAATAATCTCACTTGTTTTACTTCACTTATTTACCGCTTCCCTTGCCCATGCCACCAGAATAAAAGACCTGACAGACATTGAAGGGGTGCGGGATAACCAGTTGCTTGGTTATGGGCTGGTTATCGGTCTTAACGGCACCGGCGATGACCTGAAAAAATCAGTATTTACCAGGCAGGCCATGATGAACCTGGTAAAACGATTGGGCATGGCGGTTACCCCTGAAGTCTTTGAGCAGATGACAACCGATAATGTTGCTGCGGTTATGGTGACTGCCGAACTCCCCCCGTTTGCCAGACCAGGCTCAAGGCTTGATATTCTGGTCTCGGCCATGGGAGATGCAACCAGCCTGTCCGGCGGCACTCTTTTAATGACCCCTTTAAAAGGAGCAAACGGCAAGACTTATGCTGTTGCCCAGGGACCTCTTGCCCTTGGCTCCATCGCCTTTGGCGGCAAAGCAGCTAAGGTGCAGAAAAACTTTCCCACAGCCGGACGCATAGCCAACGGTGCCATTGTCGAGCGGTCTGTGGGCTGGCAGCTTCCGCCAAGTGGAGACCTTCTCTTTAATCTCAAGCACCCTGATTTCACCACCGCCAACCGAATGGTAACGGCAATAAATGATACATTTGGAAAAAGAGTTGCCCATTCCCTTGACAGCGGTTCGGTCAAGGTCTTAATGCCTCTTGGTTACAAAGGGGATGTGGTGGGCTTTGTCGCTGATCTTGAAAACATTACCATAAATGCTGCTGCTCCGGCAAGGGTGGTTGTCAACGAAAGAACCGGAACCATTGTCATGGGACAGGAAGTAAGAATTGCCACCGTTGCCGTTTCCCATGGTAACCTCAACCTTATCATCCGCGAAACTGCAACTGTTGTCCAACCTCTCCCCTTTGCCGAAGGCGAGACCGCCATAATCCCTGAAACAATTATTGCAGCAATAGAAGAAGAAGGAAATCTTGTTGTCCTGGAAATGGGGGTAAGTATCAGTGAAATTGCCCAGGCTCTCAATGCCATAGGGGCTACGCCAAGAGACCTTATTGCTATTTTTCAGGCCATCAAGGCAGCAGGAGCTTTGCATGCTGATCTGATTATCATTTAACAAAAACCAAAACAAAAAAATGACTGATATCCACGCCAATCTGCCCGCCGCCATCCCTTCCATGCCGAAAATCCCGGCAACAGGTAAAAACAGCGACGCTGCCCGCCTGAAAACAGCCTGCCAGGAATTTGAAGCTATCTTTATCCAGTCCATGTTTAAATCCATGCGTAAAACCATTCCCGAAAGCGGATTTATTGAGAAATCTGCCGGGCATGACATGTATAGAGACATGATGGACTCTGAAATTGCCGGAGAAATTTCCCGTCGCCAGAGTATGGGTCTTGCCGCCCAGATGTATAAGCAAATGGAGAAATTCCTTCCCCCTTCTGAGGATAACCAAAAATAAATATTTAAATATTATGAATATTTATGCGGACAAACAAATAGATAAAAAATAAAAAATAAAAACAGGTAAAGTTTTTTAACCTGCCTGCCGATAACCAAGATAAGAGGAAATTGTTTTCTGTAAAA
>CAZHPX010000084.1:0-6097 GCA_964534785.1 uncultured Desulfobulbaceae bacterium
GTACGAGACGCAGGCCTGGTTGTTTAACTATCTGAAAACGACCAAGAAAAAAAACCACCAACCGCTCATATTCTTTAACAATTCTGAACGAAAGAATAAACAGACCAATAATCATAACAACAGGTACAACGAACAGTGTAAATTCAGGAAGTATCATTTTTTTGCTCCTTCTTTTATGGTTTCCACCGTTAACCGTAAATCGTCCATGGAAAGAACCTTAACTTTTTGTCCTTTAGCAACCGCTGACTGACACTCTGCCTGCCAGGACTCACCGTCAAGCCAGACCCTGCCGGTACCTGCAAAATCTTCCATAACCTCACCGGTTTCTCCGATCATCTTCTCTACACCGGTTATGACCTTTCTCCTGCTCACAGTGTATAATCTGCCCAGCATATAGATAATGAATCCTGCAGAAACCAGAGCTGTGCTGCCGATCAGCGGAAGTGATATAGCAAAGATTTCATCGTCCATTAAAATAATGGAGCCGATTACAAAAGCAATAATCCCACCGCCACCCAACAGCCCGAAACCTGGTCTGAATGCCTCGACAGCCATAAAAACAATGCCGAGAATAATCAACGCCAGGCCGGCGTAATTTACCGGTAAGATTTGGAAGGCGTACATGGCAACAAGGAGACTGATGGCTCCGGCAACCCCTGGCAGCACGGCACCCGGGTTGGCCAGCTCGAAAATAAGACCATAAATACCAACCAACAACAGGATATAGGCAATATTGGGATTAGTGATCACCGATAACAGCATGATACGCCAGCATGGTTCAAAAGGTATAATCACAAGGTCTTTGGTGGCAAGCACAGCCTTTTCAGAGTAGAGAACAACCTCGCGGCCATCCATCAGTAATAAGAGTTCTTCCGGAGTAGCAGCCATCAGGTTGATGACTCCTTTTTGCAATGCTTCCTCTGCGGTCAGGCTTACAGCCTCACGCACCGCTTTTTCCGCCCAGTCTGGATTGCGGCCGTGACGGTCGGCAAGAGCCCTGATGAAGGCGGCTGCATCGTTGATCATTTTTTGCTGGAGGGTGTCGGCAAGCCTTGGAGGTTCTTCTCCATTGACCGAATCTTCATCATCAGGCGGGGCTTGCGGTCTGCCGGGAATTCCGCCAATACGCATGGGAGTAGCTGCTCCAAGATTGGTGGCCGGAGCCATGGCCGCGATATGGCTGGCATAGAGGATATAAGTTCCGGCACTGGCGGCTCGTGACCCTTCAGGTGCCACCCAGGTAACCACTGGCACTGTTGAAGCAAGAATAGCTTTAACGATATCCCGCATGGCGGTATCAAGACCACCGGGAGTATCAAGTCGCAGGATAACAATGGCATGATTTTCGTTTTTTGCCTTGTCTAGTCCCTGGCGGATATATTCGCTGGTCGCCGGACCGATGATTCCCCTGACATCAAGCATCAATGCTGTCTGTGTCCCTGAAATCTGGGAAATTACGAACGTAGCTCCGCCGAACAATCCCATCAACCCCATTATAACTATGATTGATTTGATTATCCGCCTGATACCGATGTTATTGTCTGTGGTGAAAAGAAAAATATGGCACATCCGGTGTAGAGGATAATAATTTCCTGATTTATTCTTACCTTTTGAACATAATGCCCTTCGGGCAGATCAGATTGAATGTCGAATATCGAATGTCGAATACTGAATGTCGAAGTTAAAATGCATGATCCCGATATGCAAATAAACAGTTTTGTCATTTACTTCGATATTCGATATTTATCAGGAACAATTCTCACATAAACTTCGCAGTTTCACTGCTAATTTTCCGATACATTAAAATAAACCACTATCTACAGGCGTGCAAGTGCAAAAGGCATTTCCCGAAATGTTTTTAACACCATGCCCGGAAGATAGCAGTGGCAGGATAAATAATATATCACTTGAATTCAGGGGTAAACATTACCCGCCCATTTTTTGGAACCGTTCAATAAAAATATTTAGATCAGCCTGCTGTTTCTGACTCAATTTTTTAAAACAGACTCCTCTTCGCCTGACCTTGCATGAAGAACTGGTATTCTTGAGTGCCAACTCATAGAGAGGATGTTCTTCGCAGGCGGCCTCAATATCAGAAATCATCTCCACGAACATCTCATTTACATGAAAATCATCCGCAAAAAGGTGATATCTTCCGCTCATCTCCAAAGACCAGTCTTCGCCATCAAGATATAAAAACGCCAGACCTGTTCTGCTGATATCAACGATAACTCCAGGCAGTACCCGTGCATCACTGGAAAAAATCGCAAAGGTTCCCCGTTCGACAAGATATCTTGGATCTGCTCTTTGTTCCTTGCCGTAAATTTTTTTCATCACCGCAATAACTCCACAGTTGAGGGGAAATCAGGGCCAGGGCCGATCCCATATTTCAAGAATCCTGGCAATTCCCCTGCCGGCAAGTTTACTCATTGATTCCATTTTTTCCGGGGCAAAAGGCATCCCTTCAGCCGTGCACTGTACTTCAATAAAACGACCATTCCCGTCCATGACAAAATTGGCATCCACCTCCGCTGACATATCTTCCCTGTAATCAAGATCAAGCCAAGCCTCCCCGCCTATCAGCCCGACACTGACCGCGGCAACGGGCAGGATATTGGGCAGCTTGTCAAGCCGGCCATCAGCCACCATTCTATGAACAGCCATCCTGATTGCCAGAGCTGCACCGGTGATGGATGTGCATCGGGTACCACCATTGGCATTGATTACATCGCAATCCACCCGCAGGGTTCGTTCCCCGAGATCAGCAAGATTGACCATCATTCGCAGGGAGCGGCCAATTAATCGCTGAATTTCATAGGTACGCCCGGAACGCCCGCTCGCCGCCTCTCTTCGTCCCCGGCTATGGGTAGCACAGGGCAGCATCCCGTATTCAGCAGTAATCCATCCCTGTCCCTGCCCTTGAAGAAAAGGCGGCACCTTGTCATCCACACTTACTCCACAGAGGACATGGGTACCACCCATTTTGATCAGAACCGAGCCGTCGGCATGGGGCTGGGCATCATATTCAATGGTTATCGGCCGCAATTCGTCACTGGCCCGGTTATGGTTTCGCATATTTTTTCCTTTTTCAATTTTCTGTGCCTTTTAAAATATATTGACCATTATTCAGGTTACTTTCCCCTGTCCTCCTGGCGGCGTCGTCCTTTCTTCTGACCAGTCATTATGCTCAAATTCGCTGTGATCCGGTTTTGGTGGCTTAAGTTCTTCCATCCGTTGTTTTATCCATACCTCTATCTTGTCAATTTCGGCAGCAAACTCAGCCATGGCCTTGCCCCTGTGGCTCACTTCTGATTTTTCCTTCATGGAAACCTCGGCAAAGGTCTTGCCAAAATCAGGATAGTAAAAAACCGGATCATAACCAAACCCTGCTTCACCGCATCGTCTGGTGGTTATTTCACCTTCACAGCGACCTTCCCAGGTTAAGGCCGGACCACCTGGAGTAGTCAATGATAAAACACATGTGAAATAAGCCTTTCTATTGGTTTTGCCTTTCATCTCTTCAAGAAGTTTATCGCAATTTTCCTGGTCGCTGGCATCTTCACCTGCATACCTTGCCGAATAAACCCCTGGTCTGCCAGCCAATGCCTCAACGATCAGACCTGAATCATCCGCCAGGCAGGGCAGACCAAGAACCTTTGCATAATGAAATGATTTTTTATAGGCATTATCATCAAAAGTCTCCCCATCTTCAACTGCTTCCGGCATTGGTCCAAAATCAGAGAAGGTTTTCACCTCCAGAGAAGTGTTCTTAAGCAATTCTTTTAATTCCCTGACTTTATTTTTGTTGCTGGTTGCAATGACTATTATATTATTCATGTTTCTCCCTGTTATCTTCAGCCATAAACCTCTACCTGCTTCCTGAACTTATATTTTTTATCATACCGTTCCTGCTCACTGTAAACACAACCGCAATACGGCTGCCGGTAAATATCAAGTTCCCGGGACTCATCAATACCTTCCTGCCACCCTTTTCTGAAATCCCGATAGAGAAAAAAGATTTGATACCTGCGAGATAGTTCTTCACATTTTAGTTTAAACATTTCATGATTTTGATATTTTGAATATAGCAGAGTCGTGGTAAAGGCATCACTCCCCTGCCCTGCTGCTGTTTTTACCGTCTTTTCAAGACGCATATCGTAACAGATTTCACATCGTTTCTGCTCATGGTGAACAACCTTTCTTAAATATTCAATTAAACCGTATTCACGCTCTATCTCAACCGTAAATCTTTTCTTTTCAGCTATTGCTGCAAGTCCTGCTATTCTTCGCTTAAATTCACGATATGGATGAATGTTGGGATTGTAAAATAAACCTGTTACCTCTATTCCCTCTCCTTGCAGTACTCTAAGCGGATACAGTGAACATGGTCCGCAGCAGATATGCATCAGCACCTTCATTTTATTGCCTTATAGCATTTGGGATCAATATTGTAATTATGAATCTTATAGTTAATAATCCGCAGGCTGGTATCTAAGTACCTCGCAGCTTTGCTCTGGTTACCTTTGTTTTGCTTGAGAGCATCAATGATCAGTTCCCGTTCAAAACTCTCAACAGCCGCAGCAAGGGAAAGTCGACCGCCGGATTTGCCCGGGTCTGCAGTTTGCAGGGTCGGCGGCAGATGAATGGCCTGAATGGTATCGGAATCACAGATCAGCACCGCCCGCTCCAGACAATTCTGTAATTCCCTGACATTACCAGGCCAGTGGTAATGAACGAGCAGGTCAATGGCTGAGGTTGATATTCTTTTGATCGGCCTGTTGTTTTCCAGAGAAAATTTTTCCAGAAAGAATTCAGCAAGAAGAAGAATATCTGCCCGGCGTTCCCGTAACGGAGGCAGGTAAATGGGAAAAACATTGAGCCGGTAATAGAGATCTTCCCTGAAATGATGCTCTTTAACAGCCTTTTCAAGATCACGATTGGTGGCTGCAACAAGACGGATATCCGCCTTGATGATTTCACTGCCGCCAATTCTTTGAAATGTTCGCTCCTGGATAACTTCAAGGAGCTTAACCTGCACGGATACGCTTATTTCTCCTATCTCATCAAGAAACAGAGTTCCGCCTTCAGCCAGCTCAAACCGCCCTCTTTTTCGCTCATTTGCCCCGGTAAAAGATCCTTTTTCATGCCCGAACAACTCACTTTCCAGTAAAGTTTCAGGAAGGGCTGAACAGTTGACCACCACAAAGGGCCCGTTACTCCGGCTGGAGTTATGATGGAGTGCCCTGGCAACCATGGTTTTACCCGTTCCGGATTCACCGCGAAGGAGGATCGTGGCATTGGAGTCCGCCACTCTATGGACCATATCAAACACTTCCTGCATCCGTGAAGAAGTTCCGATAATGTCCCGAATACGATTTTTTGCACTCAATTCCCGTTTGAGCATGGAGTTTTCCTGCTCAAGCACTCTTTTTTCCTCATTTACTCTCTGAACCTTCTGTACAGTCTGGGATATTAACCCGGAGACAACAGTAAGAAAACGAAGGTCTTCCTCAGACTGAATGCCAAAGTTTTCCTCGTAAACCTTGTCAACGGAAAGAGCTCCGATGGGCATATTTTCTTGTTTGATTGGTACGCAGAGGAAAGAACTTTTTTTCTTCTCCTTATCCCCCCTTGTCCGGGTTCGGTTAAGAAACATGGGCTCTTCCCCTATCTGGGGGACAAGAATCGGTTCTCCGGTGGCAACCACCTTGCCGGTTATTCCTTCTCCGAGTTTGTAGCGGCCCCGTTTTTTCGCCTCGGCGGTAATGCCACAGGCAACTTCTATTTCAAGTTCCCTGGTTTGCGGATTTATAATAGTTACCGTCCCGTTTTCCAGTAATTTTTCCTGACGCATAATTTCAAGAATATCCATCAGGGATTTCCGGATACCTGCAGAGGAAGCAAGGTTTCTGGTAACCTTATAAAGGCAGGAAAGATTTTTTCTCTCTATATCTGTCGTGCCGCTATCTGTGTTTCTTGTTATAATCATAGACCGGTTGCGAGGAATTATTGACAGTTCTCTTATGAAATGGTAATAAGCGTCGGGTGCGGAGGAGTGGCCGAGTGGTTGAAGGCGGCGGTCTTGAAAACCGTTGTA
>CAZHPX010000085.1:0-6043 GCA_964534785.1 uncultured Desulfobulbaceae bacterium
GGGTTATGCACCCCCGTATAATACCCCGGTTGACCCGCTGCAGCATGCCGCCAACGCTATTCGCAACAAGTTGGATGGTACGGTTGAAATGATTGGTGCCGATGAACTCAAGGCAAAACTCGACACCGACGAGGACTTTGTTCTCTTAGACATCCGCCTGGAAAAAGAAACCAGGCACCGCCGTATTGATGACCGGCGCTGGATACGAGCCACCATGAATGAGTTGCACGACCGGGTCGCTGAGCTTCCGCGGGACAAGGAGATTATTGCCATCTGCGATATCGGAGTCCGCAGCTACGAAGCCTACTGTTTCCTGGTTGGTGCCGGCTTCACCAGGGTTAAATCGGTGGAGGGCGGTATGCGAGCCTGGCCTTTTGGTCCGGTAGGCTTATGGTAAGCACAGGTGAATAAGGGGACGGGTTTGTTTTTCTTTATCAAGCAGAAAAATAAACCCGTCCACTTATTTTACTTATTTTACTGTTGCAGTTCATTGCCCCGTAGTCCAGAATTTTCAGAATTTTTCAAATCAACAACTTCTATTTTGTCAACCTAAAAATCTTCTTAAATGGGCTGCCTCTTCAATCATCGGTTTAAGGTCGGTGCTTCCTTTTTTTACAGCCTTGATAATCCTGCTGGTGATCTTTTTATGTTCATGATTGACTTCAAAGTCGAAGGCATCTATACGGAGGGAGCTCTTGACATCACAGGGAAGGATATCAAACACTTCCTCATTAAAATAAGAAAGCCCTTCGCCAACATCTTCAGTAAAATAGATATAGGCCTCTTTCAAGTGGGCCAGATCGTCCCGATCCAGGACATTTAAACCAAGGATTTCCGGGGGAAGGCCTATGGAGTAGCAGGCCGCACAAAAGCTTATGACTCTCGGAAGGGTTACCTTGCCCAGGCTCCTTGAGTAGCCAAAAAGACCTGTATGAAGCTTGCGCATTCTTCTTCGTGGCACATGTCCTGCCAGATAATTGATCAAGGGGGCAAGGGATTCAACCTGTCTTCTGTACTCAGATGATGTCTTGTTAATAATATTGATGCAGAGCTCTTCATTAACATCCCACCCCCTTCGCCTTGAGGATGTCATAAGCTTTTCAACAGCCTTGATGGTCAAATCTACAGGATAATCATATTTGAAGGCCGATTGTACAGTGTAGGTCTGAACATCTGGATATTCAAAGAGAACCCTCTCTTCGTTTCCAGGCTTGAGATTCCCTCGAAAAGGAGCCGAACCGACTCCAAGTATTGGATAGATTTCTATATCTAATTCCACAGAGAGACGGCGGAGCCTCTGCAAGGCTATTTTGTTGCAGAGGACGGCACTGACCATGCCATAATTCATAGCCGGGTCCGACCTTGCTAAAAAGACTCTCTGATAGGGAACCTCCTTATTTACCAGATACTCCTTCAAAATCTGATGGCACTCTAAGATGTGCTCCCGGTCTTCAAAGAGAGGGATAACCTGTATGGTCTCAGGCTTGAATTCTCCAACCCACTCAGCAATGGTAATATCTCCCGGATAGAATGGGAGATTCTGCTTCCCTATAATAAATTCTGTTCAAACACTTTGAGGTGGTAGCCATGGGAAGGATCACTTCAAAGATAGGAGGTATATCCTCATTATAAAAGAGCCTGGCCGAATCGAAGGACCGGGGAATCTCCTCTAAAGTTTCAATAAGTACCTTGGCCTCAGCCTCTTCCACAGTGGGGTTCGGAACCCTTAAGGTAATAAAGACGTCCTGACCCAGCTTTTTTTCTTTAAAGAAATGTTCGTGCCTGGTAAGGAGCTTCCTCACCACAAAGGCATCAACCTCCTTGCCTTCGCAGTCCCACATCTGCTCATCGCAGCCTAAATGGCTAAAGGCATAATAGGCCTCTTTTATCTCATCCTCACCCGACATATCCTGGCTATCTGCAAAAAAAGGAAAACGAACATTGTCGGGATGTTGCGTGCTCATCACTCGCGGAATTTTAGCCATGCCCGCCTCCTTGTCTTCTTTGAATGTAACTGCTCACAGGACTATTTTTCATAATCCATAAAGATGGTGATCATTTACCAGGACGACGCCGTTTCATCTGATAAGCCGGCAATCCCGTTCCTGCCGAAATCAAGCGTCCCATAATAACATTTTCCTTCAAACCGGTGAGGTCATCAACCTTGCCCATCATGGCCGCATTGGTCAACACCTTGGTGGTTTCCTGAAACGAGGCCGCAGAGATAAAAGAATCCGTAGACAGGGATGCCTTGGTTACCCCAAGAAGAAGTGGTTCAGCGGCGGCTGGATGCAAACCCTCTCCAAGCAACTGCTCATTCTCGTCCTGGAATCTCCACCACTCCACCTGCTGATCAAGCATAAACTTTGAATCGCCGGCATCAGTGATCTTGACCCGCTTCAACATCTGGCGAACAATGGTCTCAATATGTTTATCATTAATCCTGACTCCCTGGAGGCGATACACTTCCTGGATTTCATTAACCAGAAATCGGGCCAGCTCCTAGGCACCAAGCACCCTTAAGATATCATTGGGCAGAATAGAGCCTTCCATAAGCGGCTCACCGGCTTTAACGTAATCCCCTTCATGGACAATGGTATGTTTTGCCTTGGGAATAAGATATTCTTTAGAATCCCCGGTTTCAGGAGTAACCACCACCCGCCGTTTCCCTTTCAGTTCCCTGCCGAAACTGACCCGCCCGTCAATTTCAGTAATAATTGCCTGCTCCTTTGGCTTGCGTACCTCAAACAGTTCCGCAACCCTCGGCAAGCCACCGGTAATATCTTTACTCTTGGTTGTTTCCCTTGGTATTCTGGCAACAACAATACCCGCGGTTATTATACTTCCCTCATCAACTGTAATTACAGAGCCAACCGGCAGGGGATAACGGGCCTCAATTTCTCCACCTGCAAGTTTTACAGTCTGACGTGGCTTATCAGGATCTTTAATTGTTATCCGGGGGCTTAGAAATTTTCCTGCTGCAAGTGGAGTGATAACCTTGCTGGCTTTACCGGTTATCTGGTCAACCCGCTCCTGCATGGACTCACCCTCCACCACATCACCATACTTAACCTTACCACCAGCCTCAGCAACAATCGGAATGGAAAAGGCATCCCAGTCGGCAATCACAGTTCCTGGTACCACGGTGGCTTCATCTACAACTTTTAACTCAGCACCATATGGTACCGGAAACCGTTCCCGATCAACCCCCTGTTCATCAACAATGGTAATCTCGGCGTTACGGTTCATAACCACGTGGTGTCCTTCAGTATTGGTAACATAATGAAGCCCCATGCACTTGACAATCCCACCCCGCTGGGTTCGTGCCTCGGCCTGTTCAACCGCACGACTGGCTGCACCACCTATATGAAAGGTACGCATGGTCAACTGGGTTCCAGGTTCACCAATAGACTGGGCAGCAATGATTCCCACGGCCTCACCGATATTAACCATATGGCCACGACCAAGATCCCGGCCATAACACATGGCACAGACCCCCCGCCTTGCCTCACAGGTCAGGACAGAACGAATCATCACCTGATCAATGGCAGCCGCCTCTATGGTCTCAACTTTTTCTTCAGTGATCTCCTCATCCATACCGACCAGAACCTCACCGGTATTCGGCTCAAAAATATCCTCAAGGGCCACTCTTCCCAGGATTCTCTCGCCAATCCGAACAATCACCTCACCACCTTCAACCAGCGGTTCAGCCATTGTTCCCCGCATGGTTCGACAATCTCTTTCGACAATGATGGAGTCCTGGGCGACATCAACAAGTCTTCTTGTCAAATAGCCTGAGTTTGCGGTTTTCAGAGCCGTATCCGCCAAACCTTTACGGGCACCATGGGTGGAAATAAAATATTCAAGAACTGATAAACCTTCCCGGAAATTAGCCTTGATCGGGGTTTCAATGATTTCACCGGAGGGTTTGGCCATCAAACCACGCATCCCGGCCAACTGCCTGATCTGATCCTTGGAACCACGGGCACCGGAATCAGCCATGATGAAAACCGAATTAAAACTCTTTATATCATGAATTTTATTTTCCTTATCCCAGAAATAATCAACTGACATCTCCTCCATCATCTCTTTGGTGATCCGATCCGTGGCCTTTGACCAGATATCGACAATCTTGTTATATTTTTCACCGGCAGTTATCAGACCGTCGGAGTACTGACTTTCCACATCAATCGCTTCTTTTTCCGACTGCTCGACAAACTCTTCTTTACGAACAGGAATCTTCATATCATTTATAGAGATAGAGATGCCCGCCAAAGTCGCATATTCATAACCAAGATCCTTTAACCTGTCGGCAAGAACAACCGTATCTTTTGTACCGGCATGCCGGTAGGCATAATCAATCAGAAAAGAGAGTTCTTTTTTTGACAACTCCCGATTAACCAGAGGAAAAGGCATCCCTTCCGGCAAAAGTTCACCGACAATTACTCTGCCAACCGTTGTCCGGACAAGTTCACCATCAATTCTGACCTCCACAACTGCCTGCAGATGAACCGCATCATGGTCATAGGCTATCCGCACTTCCTCTGGAGACGAAAAGACGGAGCCTTCTCCCTGGACACCAAACCTCTCTCTGGTCATATAATAAAGACCAAGGACAATATCCTGACTTGGAATAATGATAGGACCGCCATTGGCAGGAGAAAGGATATTGTTGGTTGACATCATCAACACCCGGGCCTCGACCTGGGCTTCCACCGATAACGGCACATGAACTGCCATCTGATCTCCATCAAAGTCAGCATTAAACGCCGTACAGACAAGAGGATGGAGCTGAATGGCTTTGCCTTCAATCAAAACCACTTCAAAGGCCTGCATGCCCAGCCGGTGAAGGGTGGGTGCCCGGTTGAGAATGATAGGGTACTCACGGACAATGTCATCAAGGACATCCCAGACCTCTTCACTGCCCTTCTCAACCATCTTGCGGGCACTCTTGATGGTGGTCACATAGCCAAGAGTTTCCAACTGGTTATAGATAAAGGGTTTAAAAAGCTCAAGGGCCATTTTCTTGGGCAGACCACATTGATGCAAACGAAGATGCGGGCCGACCACAATAACGGAACGACCGGAATAATCAACCCGTTTACCAAGAAGGTTCTGGCGAAAACGCCCCTGTTTTCCTTTGAGCATGTCCGAAAGAGATTTAAGCGGCCTCTTGTTTGCTCCGGTGATCGTCCGGCCCCGGCGACCATTATCAAAGAGGACATCAACCGCTTCCTGAAGCATCCGCTTCTCATTACGAATGATTATATCCGGAGCATCCAGCTCAATCAACCGCTTGAGACGATTATTTCGGTTAATAACCCGCCGGTAGAGATCATTGAGATCAGAAGTGGCAAATCGTCCGCCTTCAAGGGGAACAAGAGGACGAAGGTCAGGGGGAAGAACAGGAATAACCTCAAGAATCATCCACTCCGGCATATTTCCAGAATCCCTGAATGCTTCAACGACATTTAGTTGTTTTCCGTACTTGGTTCGTTTTGACACAGAACCAGTCTCTTTCATGTCCTTACGCAGAGTCTCAGAGAGCTGCACCAGGTCAAGGTTCTTCAACATTTCCCGAATTGCCTCAGCACCAATTCCAACCTTGAACTGCCCGGGAAACTCTTCAAGACTGGTACGGTACATTTCTTCATTAAGAAGAGATCCCACCGGAAGTTCTCCAACCTCAGAGCTTACAACCGCATAAGATTCAAAATAAAGCACTCTCTCAAGCTGCTTGAGGGTCATATCAAGAATCGCCCCGATTTTTGAGGGCAGACTCTTTAAAAACCAGATATGAGCGACCGGAGCTGCAAGTTCAATATGACCCAGCCTGTCCCTTCGCACTTTGGACTGGATAACTTCAACACCGCATTTTTCACAAACCACACCGCGATGTTTCATCC
The DNA here is from genome assembly GCA_964534785.1 of uncultured Desulfobulbaceae bacterium. GTDB lineage: Bacteria > Desulfobacterota > Desulfobulbia > Desulfobulbales > Desulfobulbaceae > DRLX01. The sequence goes on from CAZHPX010000085.1 coordinate 5,907, forward strand.
TCTTATACTTGCCGCAGTTACACTCAAAATCCTTAACAGGGCCAAATATCCTGGCACAGAACAATCCGTCCCGCTCCGGTTTAAAAGTTCGATAGTTTATGGTTTCCGGTTTTTTAACTTCCCCGTGAGACCATTCA
>CAZHPX010000086.1:0-5985 GCA_964534785.1 uncultured Desulfobulbaceae bacterium
AGGGCAGCCAAACGGGTGCCGGTAGTGGCTGGATCCGGTAACAGGGCTGTGTATGGAGGAATCTCACGGCTTGGATAGGTAAGTATGGGAGTGGCAGTAAAGAGGGAGGTATCCCTGGCCATTATTTCCATCTGTTCATCAGAGGAAACTATGCAGCAAACAGTTGCTTCAAGTTTCTCCACAGCCCTGGCAAGAAATAATGCACCACTGCTGCCAGCCATACCGGTGACATTAAAGGTTCTTTGCTTTTTTTTGAGAAGATTCAGGATTGACTGCACGATGTATCAGGTATCAGGTATCAGGTTACAGGTATCGGATTACAGAAAACAGCAAAAATAAGACCGAGTATAGTCAGCCGCTTCTGTCGGCATCCCTGATCACTTACAAGGCATGAGGTCGTGAAGTTGCTGCCCCCGTGATCAGTTACTCAAAAAGAGCCCCCCATGGTGAAGTCCCAGTTGGAGAGATCCTCACCTGGTTTCTGATCAAGATTATATCCCCAGGCAATCCGAATCGGCCCCATGGGTGACATCCAGAGAAATCCCAGGCCGGCTGTATGTTTGTAATCGCTGAAGTCCCAGTCATCTTCAATTGCATAAACATTACCAAAATCAGTAAAGATTTCTCCGTGCAGACCAGCATCTTTAATTAATGGAAACTGAATGGCCAGGTTACTGTACCACATCTTGTCACCGCCTATTTTTTCTCCGGTTACCGGGTCAAGCGGACTGATTTCAAAAGAACCGAAACCACGAATACTATCCATACCACCAAGGTGAAATCGCTCATAAACAGGCAGTTTGTCCTCGTCGCTAAAGGCCTGGCCGGCGGATAATTTACCATGGAAAACAGCTTCCCCTATAAGAGGGAAATACCAGGCGGTTGAACCTTCCAGCTTAGTATATTCAGCGTCTCCGCCTAACCACCCCCCTGCCTTTTTTATTTGTAAGGAGTGTCTTGAACCTGTGGTGGTAAGGAACCGACGGTTACGGGTATCTCTAACCAGGCGGGCATGAACAGTACTGATCAGGTTTATGTCTGCCGAATCCAGGATTACCTGAGAGGCATTCGGAGAAATTTCACTCAATGTTGTATTTTCAATTGAGTACCCATAAAAAATATACCATTTTTTATAAAAAGGATGACCAAAACGAACTCCGCCGCCGACTGATTCCTTGGTGTAATCGTCATACTCTCTTTCCCAGTTGAAGAGATCAATGCCGGCAGACAAGTGTGAATCCATAAGTCTGGGATTGGTATAATTTAAATTAAATCTGGTGGTGACACCGCTCATATTGACAGCAAGCGTGAGGCGGTTACCGGTACCCATCAGGTTAGCTTCGGATATTTCCCCCATGAACATGAATGACTCGGAGGAGCTGTAACCTGCCCCAATGCTGAACTGACCGGTGGGCTTTTCCGTGGCCTCGACAATGACATCCATTTTATCTTCCTGCAGGGTCGGCTGAGGAGTAATTGTCACCTCTTCAAAAAACCCAAGCCTCTGCAGATTTCGGGTGGACTCCCGGATTGCGATGGAGTCAAACAAACCACCTTCCTGTATGCTCAGCTCCCGACGAATAACATTATCTCTTGTTCTCGTGTTACCACGGATTTCCACCCGGTTAAAGTGAACCAAGGGTCCTTTGTCTATTCTAAATATGATATCAACCCGTTTTCCAACGGCTGATTTTCGCATAACAGGTCTTGCCTCAGCAAAAGCGTACCCTTTTTCTGCATACAGATCGATAAGTTTCAGGGCATCATCTCTCAAGACCTGCCGGTTGATAAATTCTTCTTCACGGATAGCCAGCAGAGCAAACAGTTCGTCTTTTTCTTTGATAATATCACCTTTTATCTCGACTGTCCCTACCCGATAGCGGGGGCCTTCTTCAATGGGAAAGCTGACAGTCAGCCTCCCGTCTTTTTCTTCAACCACAGGCTCGCCGACCTTTGCTTCAATAAAACCGTGATTATGATAGAAAGCAGATAAACGACCGGCATCCTGATGGAGGATATCCATTCTCAAGGTACCACTATCTGTAAGCCAGGAAAACCAACCCCAGGTTCCGGTTTCTATAACATCTTCAAGCTCCGAATCATCAAAGGTCTTGTTGCCGGGAAAAAAGATTTCCCGGATGGATATTTTTTCACCCTCTTCTATTTGAAACTGAATATTTACCAGTCCATCTTCCGGGTGGGTAAGGTTTGCCGTAACTTCAGCCTTAAAATACCCCTTGTCCCTGTACAATGCCTTTATTCTTGCGATGCCGAGCTTTATCAGAATGGGATTGATTATGGTTTTTTCCCGAATATTTGCAGCTTCTCGAACCTCTTCTTCAGACAGGGCATCCATACCACTAAATGAAATAGAACTGATAAGCGGTTTTTCTCTGACCTGAAAGACAACAGCCTTGCCGGCGGGTGTATCTGTGACAGAGATAAAGACATCATCAAAATATCCCATGGCAAAGATTGACTTCAGGTCATCCCGCAGGGCAGCAGGGCTGAATGGGTCGCCTGGTCTGGTGCTGATTTTTCGTAAAATAGCACCGGAATCAATCTTTTTATTGCCAGCCGGAGCAACGGAAGCAATGAAGAATTCCCGTCTGGTAAAGCTGAGAATATCAGTAACGGCCTCGCGGGTTATCATGTTCAACTCTTTGAGGCTCCTGCCTTCTTTAAAGAAACGATGAAGGGTGTCAGGATTTAAAGGGTCATAAATGGCAATATCCATGCTTATTCGCTCACCAATCTTCGTTAAGCTGCCGAACCCGATATAATCATACCCCTTTTGTGCACTGATCAGGTTCAGCTTTTTTGTTGACGGCGGCCAGGTATCATCATAGCGGACAAGCTTTTCCGCCTCACTGCGGGGTATCATGGTAATACCCTGATCCGCAAGAACCTGAACAAGTATTTGATCAACCTTTTGCTGCAGTTCCTCTTTATCAGGGGCGTTGATCTTCAGGGGCAGAAAAGTTGTTTTTGAGGCTGCTGAGGCAGGACAGGAAAAACAAACTGATAACAAAAAAACAAGACTGAGCCAAAGAACACCTGATTGCCTTACTTTTTGAAAAGCTGATATTGACTGCATGAAGATACCTGTTTGATGGCTTGATTGAATAAAAAACTGTTACCCCGGATACCCTTACAACAAAAAGCACTATTATGCCATGCCCTGGCAAAAATGCAACGGATTATAAAGATTGAGACAAATGCCGGGCATCAAGAAGTTCAGCCACATGTTTATTAACCAGGTCGGCCAGTTCCTGTTTATTTTTTGTTTTGTACTCTGTGGTTGGGATGGGTTTGCCGATACGGATTATAATTTCTCCTCTTTTGGGGAAGAGTTTGCCTGCCGGCATAATGGCAGAAGCACCATTAAATCCAATGGGCACCACCGGCACTCCCGATTTGATGGCAAGTACAAATGCACCTGATTTAAACTTGTGAAGTTTTCCATCCTTACTGCGGGTCCCTTCCGGAAAGACAAGTACGGAACTGCCGGCTGCTATCCGTTTGGCAGCAAGGTTAAGGCTTCTCAGTGCTTCCCTGCCCTTTGATCTGTCAATGGAGATAAACCCCGCACTTTGCATAGCCCAGCCAAAAACAGGAATATTAAACAGTTCTTTTTTGGCAATCCATCTGAAGTCATGGGGGCAGTCTGCCTGAAAAGCGTAGATATCAAACTGACTGGTATGATTACCGGCAAACACATAAATGGCTTTGGAATCAAGGTGTTCCACCCCTATGACCCTTACCCGCACTCCAACAATGGCCAGAATAATTCTCGCCCAGGCCCTTGGGTATTTCTGGGCGGCTGCCGGGGATGTCTTTTTTATTTTAATGTCCAACAGGGCAATAATGGAGACGGCTGCTGTAATAATCGGCACAGCGAATAGAAAGATAATCTGGCGAATGGGCTGAAAAATGTTCACGACTTTTATTTTTTTGGGTAAATATTCTGATTGTTATTCTGGAAACTAATAAATGGGGTAGTTGAGTCGATGTGGATATTGTTTAACAATTCTTCGGGTGAATGCTGAAAATCATCAATCAGATCATTATAACCAAAAATTTCTTCATTGAATGTTGTAATCAGGTTGAGATGTCCCCAGCGGGTAAGGTAATAAATAACGAGGCGGGGCAGGGCAGTAAATATTGTCTCATTTGGCTTCGGGTCATCAAAACTTGATTTTTTAAGTTTATTATTACTCAATGTCTGGGTTTTGTAAAAATTTTCCAGAAACATCAACTCCGGAGGCATCCGAACAGTTATACCGAACCAGTTGAGCAGCCGTGCCAGATAGGTAAGAAAAAATTTTCCGGAACGAATAACTGGATATGGGACATATACCGACATTGGTCGCCTGAGTTCCAGATAGGAACGGATGGTCATAATAAGTTCATCAAGAAGGACAGGCTCAGAATCAACAAAATGATACATCTCCCCGGCAAACTCTTTTCGTAATCCTATGATATGATGAATAAAGTGTGGTAGTTTGTCAGCGTTACTGTAGGAATGCCTGACTCCTTTTTTGGTTATTAGAAAAGGCATGGACTCATCGGCAATGGAGAAAAACAGCCGGTGAAAACCTTGTATTTTATGGTCATGTTCACCGTAAACGATGGCCAGGCGGATAATCGTATAATCCAGGTTATGGTGCTGCCCCATGTAGGCAAGAGTTTTTTCGCTCATGAGCTTTGATTTTGCATAGTTGCTTAAACATGGCGAAATGGGCAAATGATCATTTTCACTCAAATTTTCGCCACTGGGCAGAGTTGAGGCAGAGCTGATATGAATATAAGGTATCCCCAGGCTGCAACAGGCCCGAGCCAGATTAACCGTGCCGAGATAGTTTACTTCAAAAGCAAGATGAGCATCACTGTCAAGGGCGGCCATGGCTGTATTGATGACAAAATCAGGTTGTACCCTGCCGAGATAATTTCTTATATCTTCAGATTGGCGAATGGAGAGCTTCTTGGAGCTTGGGGCCAGAACGTCTATTGTACCCTCGGCTTTTGTGTGGAAATAATGAACCAGGGTTCCGCCGATCAAACCGGAGCCACCGACGATAACACCGAGTTTTTTGTTTGTCTGCTTATCCCTGTTCATAGGTTATAGCGAAGCTGAAGTATGAGCTGACGATATACAGTCCCGTGCCGATTTGAGTATAGCTCTAAAAACAGGAGCGAAAGAGCCTGAACATTCCTTACCTGAGAGTACAATTAATTATATACAGACCTCGTTAAACTTTTAACATGCGTTTTTGTTATCTAACTGATTTTGGGACATGATGCCCTTCGGGCAGATCAGATTGAATGTCGAATATCGAAGTTCAGAACTCCTTACTTGGGAGTATAGGACCAAGCTCGCTTTTTTCTAAACAATCCCTATAAAACCAGTCCGTTTTAAAAAAAACTGATGAGATAATTATTTTCCTGCAAAGGGAAAACAAAAGTAACACCTTTCCCTCGTCACACCGCTCTGCGTCCTCAGGCAAAACCGGCTAATATCCTGCCTCTCTATCCGCAGAGCACAAAGCAGAAGGTACCAACCGCAGAGCGGTGGTACCAGGGCAAATGCATGACCCCGATATGCAAATAAACAGTTTTGCCATTTACTTCGATATTCGACATTCGATATTTATCAGGAACAATTACCACAGAAACTTTAATTTTCCGATACATCGAGATAATCTCAAACCATCTGATGTGATTGGACAATCGCAAATAACGGCGAAAGTTGCAGATGCTTGATATTTCACGATATTTAATTTTAAAAATTTTAAATACGCCTTGACTTGTCGACAAACTGTCCCAAAATAGCACTGTTTCACAGTCAAATTTACGAGGTCTGGATTCAGTAAAAGAGTGTATAACATAACAATTGAGGTAAATCATCTTTTTTTACCAATGAATCCAAAAGGTGCCCCATTGACGATTGGTCGTGAATCGACTATTGTCCATGGCCTGGAACCA
>CAZHPX010000087.1:0-5984 GCA_964534785.1 uncultured Desulfobulbaceae bacterium
GGCTGATATAATTATTAAAACAAGCAAAACAAAATCTTCTGTCTTCTGTCTTCTGATTTAAACAATGGCAAAAAAAATGGAGCCAGTTCAAATTGACGGCCAGCCGTTTACAGCGGGTATGGTTTTGATTGATAAGCCGGTGGGGCTTTCGTCATTTGCCATAGTTCACAAGGTAAGAACGATGCTGGGAGTTAAAAAAGTCGGCCATGCCGGTACCCTTGATCCGTTTGCTTCCGGGCTGTTAATTATCTGTGCCGGTCGGGCTGCAACCAGAAATATTGATGGTTTTATGTCTGGTGCCAAGACTTATCTGGCCACAATTCAGCTTGGTACGGAAACCAATACTCTGGATATTGAGGGCGAAGTTATAAAAACTGTTCCAGTACCGGATTTGAGTAACAATGACATTGATATCTGCTTAAATGAATTTACCGGAGAATTGATGCAGGCACCGCCGCCATTTTCAGCGGTAAAGCATAAAGGAAAACCCCTGTACCATTATGCCAGGCAGGGAATAATGATAGAAAAACCCGCCAGAGCTATTGAAATTTACAAACTATCCTGCATGGGGTATGATTCATCTAATCACCGGTTAGACATTATGGTTCAGTGCAGCCGCGGTACTTATATCCGTGTTCTTGCTGCTGATATTGGTAGAAACTTAAGGAGCTGCGGCCATCTTATTGCTCTTCGTCGAACCGGCAGCGGTGAGTTTTTGGTGGATGACAGCTTAGATGGCAAATTGCTTGATGCTGATAATGCTCTGGATTTACTCCTTGATAAGATGTCGTTTCAGGTAACAGGTTGTACAGGTGACAGGTGATTCTCGTTCCCATGCTCCCGCGTGGGAACGAGAAAAGAAAATTGTGGCGTTATATGTTCAAGTTATTTAACTCCCCTTCCTTGTAAAAAAATGTTGATTATGTATAGTTTTTGTTTTCAGGTATGTTCGGGAAGATGGATTCAGGCATAGGGTACAAATAGTTACTTTTTAATTTTTGTACCCTGCCTCCTGTAACCTGAACCCTGACCCCTGTTTCCCGGTACCGTTCCTCCGGCCCGGAAGAGAAGAAACAGGTTTAATCCAGACTCCAGCAGAGGCTGAGGATTTTTGGTTTTGAAAAGGCTTCACTGGCAGCAGAAGGACTAATTTATTGGAGATTTACCATGGCACAAACAGCAGAGAAAACGAAAGAAATTATTGAAAAATTTAAAACCCATGATACCGACACCGGTTCCTGTGAAGTGCAGATTGCCCTTATCACAGAGCGGATAAAGTATCTGACTGATCATTTCAAGCAGCATGGCAAGGATCATCACTCACGGCGTGGTTTGCTTAAACTTGTTGGTCAACGACGTAGTCTTTTGCGTTATCTGCAGAAAAAAGATGTTATGAAATATCGTACTTTGATTAAGAATCTCGGTATACGCAAGTAATCAGGTTACAGGTTACAGGTGACAGGAGACAGGTGAGAGACAAGTTCTTTCGAGTTTATGGATAGAGCTTATTTGTTGTCTGTTATTTTTGGTTGTGTTTTGCAGCGTTCGGCCAGGGGCCGATACAGGAGTTTACATGTACAAGAAAATAGAGATTGATATCGGTGGTCGCAACATGGCTTTTGAGACAGGGAAAATGGCCAAACAGACCAGCGGTTCCGTTGTGGTTACCAGTGGTGATACCGTGGTTCTGGTAACTGTTGTTGCCGAAAAGAAAGACAAGAACATGGGTTTTCTGCCGCTTACCATTGAGTATCAGGAGCGGATGTATGCTGCCGGAAGAATACCGGGCAGTTATTTTCGCAGGGAAATAGGCAGACCCAGTGAGAAAGAGGTCTTGACCTGTCGCCTGATTGACAGACCGCTGCGACCTTTATTTCCTGAAGGTTATATGAGTGAGACCCAGGTTATTATCACCGTGTTATCGGCTGACAAGGAAATTGATCCTGATATTTTAGCCATGAACGGAGCTTCTGCCGCCCTCGTAATATCAGATGTACCCTGGGCGGGGCCGATTGCCGCTGCCAGGGTTGGTTATATGGATGGTTCTTATATCCTTAATCCCACCAGAAGTCAGTTGTCTAAATCGTCCATGAGCTTGATTGTATCCGGCACCAGAAATGCCGTGGTTATGGTGGAGGGTAGAACTGGAGAATTGGAAGAAGATGTGATTCTTGAAGCAATTTTTTTCGCCCATGATGGTATTCAGCCGCTTATTGATATGCAGGATGAGTTGCAGCAAGAAGTTGGCAAAGCCAAAAGGGAAGTTGTGACCCCGCAGGTAAATGAAGAGTTGCAGAAAAGGGTTGAAGAAGCTGCCGCGGCAGGTATGGAAGAAGTTGTAGCCATTGCCGGGAAAATGGACAGGGCTGATCGTTATGATAAGTTGAAAGAAGAGGTGATTTCCGCCATTGATGAAGAAATGTATGAGGGAGAGGGAGAAGTTCTTGATCTGCTTTCCGCTTATAAAAAGAAGGTTATGCGGGCCACGATAGTTGAAAAAGGTGAACGGCTTGATGGACGCAGTTTTGAGGAGGTCAGGCCGATTAGCTGTGAGGTTGGAGTTCTGCCCATGGCTCATGGCTCGGCACTTTTCACCCGTGGTGAAACCCAGGTTCTTGTAGTCAGCACCCTTGGCAGTGAGCGGGACGAACAGCATCTTGAAGATCTTGGCGGGGATGTGTACCGCCGGTTTATGCTTCATTATAATTTTCCTCCTTTTTGTGTGGGGGAGGTCAGGTTTATGCGCGGTCCGAGCCGCAGAGATATTGGCCATGGAACTTTGGCGAGAAGAGGTATGGAAGTGGTTCTTCCTGATGCTGAGACATTTCCGTATACCATGCGGGTGGTTTCCGAGGTTCTTGAGTCAAATGGTTCTTCTTCCATGGCCACGGTTTGTGGTGGTAGCCTGGCCTTGATGGATGCGGGAGTGCCAATGGAAAGACCTGTTTCCGGGGTCGCCATGGGCTTGATCAAGGAAGGGGATAAGGTTGTAGTGCTTACTGATATCCTTGGCGATGAAGATCATCTTGGTGATATGGATTTCAAGGTTGTGGGAACAAGCAAAGGTATCAGTTCCCTGCAGATGGATATTAAGATAGACGGGGTTGATCGTGAGATCATGTCCCAGGCATTGGTACAGGCAAAAGATGGCCGTTTTCATATCCTCGAAAAAATGGAAGAAGCCATTGGCGTGCCACGACAGGATGTTGCTGAACATGCACCCAAATATATCACAGTTAAGATTAGTCCCGATAAAATCAGGGATATCATTGGCCCGGGTGGTAAGGTCATCCGGGAGATGAGTGCTGAATTTGAATCAAAGATTGATGTCGATGATGATGGAACGGTCAAAATATTCAGTCCCGGTGCTGAGCAGGGCAGTGCCTTGCTTAACCGGATTGAGGAAATGACGGCAATGCCTGAGATAGGTAAGGTCTATGAAGGTGAAGTTAAAACCATCAAGGATTTTGGAGCTTTTGTCCAGATTCTGCCGGGAACCGACGGGATGGTTCATATCTCAGAGCTTAAGAATGAGCGGGTTAACAAGGTAACAGATGTTTTGAAGGAAGGCGAAATTGTCAGGGTAAAGGTTCTTGATGTGGATTCACGGGGACGAATTCGCCTGAGTCGTAAAGCTGCCCTCCAGGAAGGTGAAGAGTAATATTATTTTCCTGCAGGTAAACAGTTTTTGCGTGAGCAATGTGAGTAATAAAAAGCCAGGTTCCCTTTTGGGATTCCGGCTTTTTATTTTTGGGAGCTAACATGAATAGAGAACAGGTAACTATTGAGTTTTGCTGGTTTGACCCTGAAAAATGTGGGGATATTGAAGTACCTGCTTACAAAACTCCTCTTGCTGCCGGCATGGATATTTCTGCTGCTGTTACAGAGTCTTTGGAGATATTTCCGGGAGAGATTGTTCTCGTTCCAACCGCTCTTGGGGTTACCCTGCCGACCGGTTATGAGATGCAGGTTCGTCCCCGTTCCGGTCTTGCCGTAAAGCATGGAATCACCGTGGTGAATTCCCCCGGTACTATTGACGCTGATTACAGGGGTGAAATTAAAATTCCCTTGATTAATCTTGGTAAACGATTATTCACAGTTAACAGGGGTGATCGTATTGCCCAGCTCGTGGTTGCTCCTGTATCCAGGGCGATGTTAATTGAGGTAAAAAAACTCGTTGGAACAGATCGGGGAACCGGCGGGTTTGGTCATACCGGAGTATGAATCGGTTTTTTATTGTTTATGTATTTTGTCAGCTCTTGTGCTTACATTCATAATGGTTGTTCCGACAATGCCGTTTCCATCTTTTCTGATTACCACATCATAACTGTACGGAATCAGTGCCGGCATCGGCTTCTGCTGCCTCTTTCTTATATAAACATGATTTTGTCGTCCGCAAGTTGTTTTTCTTTAACTTTTTCTTTAATTTGGGTTTGGATAAGAGGAGAAAATCATCTATCCCTCTTGCCTGTAAAGTCTTTCTGGCTTGTTCAATATCCTGGCTGCCGGCATCGGGTACTCCGGTCAAGGGATAGGTTAAACCTGCACTCTCCCATTTTCGTAACCCCAGAGAATGATAAGCTAACAACTCCAGAGGAGGCGTAAATGGCAGATTTTTAAGAAATTCAGCAAGCCTGTTTAACTCAATCTCAGTGTCAGTCAGCCCTGGAACAATTACATAACGAATCAACATGTTAGCCTGAGAACGATTTAACTCGGTAACATTATTAATAATTGTTGAATTGTCATGTCCGGTGATCTGCTGGTGTAAATCGGCGTTAACTGCCTTGATGCTGACCATCCAGAGATCAACGAAAGGGCTTATTTTTTCCAGCCATTGATTCCCGCAGGAAAGAGAAGTATCAATTACCACATGTACTTCATTCTCTTTTAATAACTGGACACACTGGTAAACAAACCCTGCCTGCAGCAAAGGCTCACCTCCTGAAAAGGTGAGTCCTCCTTTTTGGTAAAACTGCTTTTTCTTATTGTACTTTTCAAGTACCTGCTCAGGGGTATAGCGTTGACCTCGATTTTCCCAGGCGATTTCAGGGTTATGGCAGAATTGGCACTTTAACGGGCAGTCCGTCAAAAACAACACCATCCGGATACCAGGCCCGTCGACAGTGCCAAATGTTTCTATCGAATGTATTAAACCTTTCAATTACTAAATTCCTGATTGAAGATAGTCCTGTTTATTACATCCATCTGCTGTTCTCTTGTCAACTTGATGAAGTTAACCGCATAACCGGATACCCTGATGGTGAGCTGTGGGAACTGCTCCGGGTTTTCCATCGCTTTCTCAAGGGTTTCCCTGTTTAGAACATTTACATTGACATGCTGTCCACCTGCACCAAACTGTCCATCCAATAAAGACACCAGGTTTTGACGACGGCTTTCCTCTGTTTTACCCATACATTGGGGTGTGGCCGACATGGTATAGGAAACTCCGTCTTTAGCGTCTTTATAGTCAATTTTGGAAACGGAGTTCAATGAAGCGAGTATTCCGCTGGTATCCCGCTGGTGCATCGGGTTGGCACCCGGTGCAAAAGGTTCACCTTTGAGGCGGCCGCAAGGGGTGTTTCCTGTCTTTTTGCCATAGACCACATTGGAGGTAATTGTCAATATGGACAGGGTATGTTCGGCACCGCGATAAGCCGGATGTTTGCGTAACTGGGCAGTGAAGTAAGCTACCATGTCTCTTGCTATATCATCAACCCGGTCATCATCATTGCCAAAGAAAGGGAACTCGCCTTCTATTTTGAAGTCTTTGATTAAACCGTTGTCGGCGAATATCGGGGTTACCTGACCATATTTGATGGCACTTAAGGAATCGGCAATTACTGATAATCCGGCCATCCCAAAAGCCATGTAAGAGTGAGGGTTGACATCATGCAATGCCATTTCCAGTTTTTCGTATGAATATTTATCGTGCATATAATGAATAACATTCATTGTGTCGACATAATGCCTGGCGAGCCAGT
>CAZHPX010000088.1:0-5961 GCA_964534785.1 uncultured Desulfobulbaceae bacterium
CAATGACATGAAGTGCCAGGGTTGTCTTGCCGGATGATTCAGGGCCGTATATTTCAGTGACCCGTCCCCGTGGACAGCCTCCCACGCCAAGAGCCAGGTCAATGGATAGTATCCCGGTGGGGATGACCGGGATATTTTCCCGGTCATCGGAACCAAGGCGCATGATTGATCCTTTGCCAAACTGTCTGTGTATCTGAGTGATTGCGTTGTCAACGCTTTTGAGGCGGCTTTCTGTCTGGGTTGTTGCCATGTGTTCTCCTTAAATGTTGTGGTGGTTAAGTTTTGCTATCGAAAAATTAAAGCTTTCTGTCTGCATCTGTCTGTGGTAACCGTTCACAGTTATCAGTTTACGGCTGACAGTCCGATGATTGTGCAGCTTTTTTCAACTCGTTGAATAGTTACTTAAAAAGTTAAAAACCGTTAATTAGGAACTGTAAACCATGAACGGCTGCTGTCTATGTGTCAGTGTACAAGCAGGCGTGAGAATTGTTCTCATTCGCGGGGCTTTTTCTCCAGTAAAGCCCTGCGGACTGTGTCAAGGGCTGTGGTGGTGGTAATTTTTCGGACCATCTCTCTGTTTCCATGGAAATTATGAAGCCGGGCAGTGACTTTATTATTGTAAAATAAACCGATATAGACAGTTCCCAGAGGTTTTTCCCGGCTGCCTCCGTCCGGGCCGGCAATGCCGGTAACCGAGATGGTTATATCGTCTCCGGTTAGAGCTGCCAGCCGGGCAGCCATGGCCATGGCGACCGGTTCGCTGACTGCACCGTGATTACTTAGAAGTTCCCTGTCGATACCAAGCATGGTCTCTTTGAGCTGATCTGAATAGACAATCATCCCGCCGCTGAACCATGCTGAACAGCCTGCTGCTCTGGTGATTTTTTCTCCAATCATACCGCCGGTACATGATTCTGCGACTCCCAGGCTTAGATTTCTTTCTTTTAAAAGAGCACCAACGATTTCTGCCATGGTTTCCTGGTCTGTTCCGTAAATGAAACCACCCAGGGCTTTGCTTATTTCCATATCCGCCTGATGAAAAAGTTCCTCACCCTTTTGGTTATTGTTTTTTTTAATGGTAAGGCTGATATGGACTTCACCATCAACCGGATAATAGCCAATTGATATACCAGTTTTTTTTTCAAGTTCCTGCAGTCGTCTGTTTATTACGATTTCCGTCAGACCAGATGTCTTGTACAGCCGTTGGTGGATCTGCCTGCAGTTATCGTAATCCCAGTCATCTAATTTCGGAACGACTTGTTTGGTCAGCAGTTCCTTCATTTGGGCCGGAACACCGGGAAGAAAAAAAACAGGCTTGTTGTCATGGATGAGCATGTATCCCGCCATCATGGATTGTTCGCTTAAAACTTCTGCTCCTTCTGGAAGCCATGCCATTTTTTCAAATGTATCCTCACCACTGCCTTTGCCGAGGCTGGTATGGATTTTTTCAAGAATATCCATATACAGGGTTGGCGGCCTGTTCAAGGCTCTGGCAACAGCCTTGTTGGTTAGGTCATCTGTTGTGGAACCAAGACCGCCGGTGACTATGACAAAATCAACCTGCCCGATGGCCTGTTGCAGAGTCTGACCAATCAGTTCAATAGAGTCGCCAATGGTATGGATGGCATATATATCATGACCAGCTGCAAAGAGGTGCCGGGCGACAAAACTACTGCTGGTGTTGGTGATCCGGCCGGATATGAGTTCATCGCCTATGGAAATTATTTTTCCAATCATTTATCCTGAAGAAGTGGTAATTGTAAAATCTGAATTGAGAAGTTTTGGTTACTCTAAAAAATAAAAAACAGTCTACAAGGTTCCGGCAGGGAACTCAAGTTACTCGTTGTTGATTTCAATATTGGCAAGAGGTTTTCCATCTTTCAACTTCTCATATCTGACGGACATCACCTGCCTGATCAGGTTTTCCGATCCTTTAAATTGAAGCGGGATGTAGTTTGCAGAAAATCCATGGAGCAGTCCGTTTTTGTTATTACGGTTTTCGATAAGTACCCGGTGTGATTTTTTCCGGTTGGCAAGATAAAACAGGATTTTTTTATCATCATTAATTTTCTGTAATTGTTTAATCCGTTCCCGCTTATCATCAGGGCTTACCTGTTTTCTGAAAGAAGCTGCAGGAGTACCGGGGCGGCTGGAATATGGAAAGATATGGAGATAACTTACAGGCAGATTTGATAACAGTCTCCAGGTATTTTCTGCAGCTTTGCTATCTTCACCGGGAAACCCGGTCAGCACATCACAGCCTATGGCGGCATGGGGGAGGGCGAAGATAATTTTTTTTATTTTTTCTACAAATAATTCCACCGTATATTTTCTGTTCATCAACTGAAGAATCCGGTCATCTCCGCTTTGCAGAGGTATATGGAGATGGGGCATGAAGTTGTTGCAGCGGGTCATCAGTTCCAGAAGTCGCTCATTAACTTCTGCCGGTTCTATCGAGCTGAGCCGTATCCGGGTTTCTGGATACCTGCGGCATAGTTTATCAAGGAGGCTGTATATATCCTCTCCTTCATTGAGATCAAGACCGTATTTACCAACATTTATGCCGGTGATTATGATTTCTCTGTACCCTTCTTCAACAAAAATGTCCATTTGCTCAAGCAGGGAAGAGAGTTTGGAGCTGCGGCTTTGTCCGCGGCAATAAGGGATAATGCAGTAGGAACAAAAATTATTGCAGCCGTCCTGGATTCTGAGAAAGGCACGGGTGCGACCGGAAAATCGGCGTACCGGCAGGGGACATATCTCTTTTTTTTCCCTGATTTTTCCGGTGAGCATAACCATGTCGGGAAGGTCATGGCGAAGAGCTGTTTCGACAAGCAGGTGTTTATTGCCGTTACCGATGATACATATATTGTTATTACCCTGGTTTTTGTTTTGACCAATCTCAAAAAGTTGTTCGGCTGCTATCTGGGCATAGCAGCCGGTAACCATGATTCTGGCTTCAGGATTGGTACGTATGGCTCGTCGCAGTATTTGTCTTGACTGTTGAGATGCCCGTCCGGTGACCGCACAGGTGTTGATTATATAAATATCAGCGGAATCGGCAAAAGGGATTACCTCACAGTCAGCCTCTTTAAAACCTGTAATAAATGAAGCAGATTCAAACTGATTAACCTTGCAGCCAAGGGTTGTTACAGCTATTTTATTTTTTTTGTTCATGGTTGTTTACAGGGGATTTCCGCTGATGACAGCACTGGCCGTGAGCCGGTTGTTTTCATAGAAGACAGCGAATTGCCCGGGGGTTAAGGCCCGCTGTGGAGATTCACAGTGAATTGTCCATTGGTTATCATTGCCCGGTTTCAGAGTCGCTTTGACAGGTTTTTCGGTGGAACGAAACTGAACCAGCCCCTGCCATGGGAATGTTGTTGGTATTTTTACAGACCAGAGCAGATCATTTATTGTTATTGATGAGCGAAACAAATCCTGTTTTTTACCGACAATAATCTGGTTTTCCTCCGGATTAATGGCAATAACATACCAGGGGGTGGCATCCGGCAGCCCCAATCCCCTTCGCTGGCCAGTGGTATAATGAGAAGTTCCATGGTGTCGGCCAAGTACTCGTCCGTCCACTGTACAGATATCTCCTTCTTTTTCCGGTACCCCACAGGAATTGAGAAAAGACCGGAGGTTAGTTTTAAGAAAACAGACATCCTGGCTTTCTTTTTTGAAAAAACTAATTAATCCGGAATCCTTTGCCATTACCCTTATATCATCTTTTTTCCAGGAACCAAGCGGAAAGATGACCCGTTCAAGTTGAGCCGCTGTAAGGCGGCAGAGAAAGTATGATTGATCTTTTTTCTGGTCAACAGCTCTTGTAAGCTGTTTTCCGGCTGTTCCATCATCTTCCATGCGGGCATAATGACCGGTTGCCATATAATCCATGCCATGGGCAAATATACTTTTTTGAAGAAAACCAAATTTTATGGTATGGTTGCAGGCGACGCATGGATTGGGGGTACGACCCCGCCTGTACTCTTTTATAAAATAGTTTATAATCAGATCGTTAAACTGGTCTTTAAGATCAATAATTGTCAAGGGAATTTTTAGAGAGACGGCAATTTCCTGTACCTGTTGTACCTGCTCTGTTGAGTCTTCAAGGGGCAGGTTCATGAAAAATCCATGGAGGTTATGTCCCTGCTCTTTAAGGAGCAGGGCAGATACCGTGGAGTCGATGCCGCCGCTCATGGCTATGCCTGTTTTTGTCTGTGGCTTGTTCATCTGGATGCAGTTAACAGTTTAAGGGTGATTATAAAGCCTACAAGTACCATAGATATGGTTATTTGTTCCACCGATTTTTATAAATTTTTCCTGAATCCGTGAACGGTTACCTTTTCTATACTCGCTGTTACCAAGGAGAAATTACAGTAATGAAACGAATAAAACCACACGGAACCGGTATAACCAGGTTAACGCAGGCGATGTTATGCTCATGGAAGGGGTTTGTGTTTATCTGGAAGACTGAGGAGGCATTTCGGCAGGAACTTGTTTTAGTTTTGTTTTTGATTCCGCTGGGGTTTTTTCTGGGCGATAATGGCAGTGAACGGGCTTTGCTCATCGGGACGGTTATGTTCGTTGTTGTGGTGGAAGTATTTAATACGGCTGTCGAGTGTGCCATTGACCGTATTTCGACGGAGAGAAACGAACTCTCCGGACATGCTAAAGATCTTGGTTCTCTCGCTGTACTCATATCGTTGGTGATTGTGGTGGTGGTCTGGAGCCTGGTACTTATTTTTTAGAAGTTGTGTGAAGAGATCATGACAACAGCATAAACGAGGTGATTATTCTGTCCCGACAGCCCTGGGAAGTACCATATATATAATTGGGATTACTTGTCAAAAAATGGTTACAGACCAGAAAGACTATCCGGGCAGGGTGATGGTATCATGCAGGTATGCCACTGCCCGGCCACTGATCAACACTCTTTGCTGCGATTGCATGTTTTCACAAAAAAGTTCCCGATTACCACCCGGGCTCAGCTAATCGAAAAAAACATTTTGGCACTCACCCGGCAAGCACCCCCCCGAACATAATAAAATTTCGTCCTTCGGGGCTTTCATCTGCAGCACAGGTGAACGCTCACGGATTCAGGATAATGCTCTGTGGGCATATAGTTTCCCGATACATGAATCATCGTTAATCGAAAAGGACATGGGATCAAGGCTCCGGTTTATCCAATACCGGTACATGGATAGACCACTAAGAATAAAATATTCAGAAACCCGATAACCATGTCATTTGCCGTGAAAACGAGCAAAAGGTTTTTTTAGATGCTGAGGAACAAAGAGTCCACTTGTCAATAGGAAAGATTTGACCCCATGCATCCCCCCCCCATGCATCCCCCGGTATGGGCGTCCCCTTAATTAATTTAATTCCTGCTAATTCTGTTGTATGAATTGAAGAAGGTTTTAAGGCATTTTGACCGTTCTGATCTATCGTTTGAGTTTTCTCTTGAGCAGTAGGCTTGACAATCTCGCAAAAACCTTGATTTTTCAAGATGGCTAAGTAAAAAGCTTCATATACAAGGTGCGTAAATTTCCTGTTATTTCGGTGTATTAGTAATACGTCGTAATGACAGGAAATTTACAGCAACGAAGCAGATGGAGAGTTTTTACGACGCCATCAGGTTTAAGTTGACATGGAAAGTTACATGTATGTTTTCATGATCCTTGTCAGAGTGCCCTTGTCCGTATCTTGCACATATAAAGGCTCTTTTGCGAGTGCTTCAAATTGATCTTCAAAAACAACCGCCCCTTCTTCCCGGTAAATTATGCCGATGGGGATTCGCTTGCCGAATTCGTTCGCCTTTTCCATGGCCTGTTTTTTGTCTGCCGGATCATGCTCACTGGTTAATTCGTAGCAGCGTTTTGCATACCATTTGTAGGTGTTTATTTTGTTGAAGACGACACAGGGCTGGAGGATATCCACCAGTGATAACCCCTGATG
>CAZHPX010000089.1:0-5959 GCA_964534785.1 uncultured Desulfobulbaceae bacterium
AAATCAGATGATCTTTATCCATCAGTTTGCTGACCTCAGGAAAAAACAAATCAATGAATTCAACAAAAAATGTTTCCAGAAGCTGTTTAAAGAGCAGGTCGTGAATATTTCTTTGTTCAGGTGTTTTTTTCTTCAAAAAAAACACCTTTATTGGGATTTGGGGGTAGGCTCAAAATAGCACAGAAGTGTCAACTAGCAAGCGAAAAAGAGGGGACTGGACAGGTGGCGGAAAACGAAAAGATCAGGTTGACAGGTGATATCCTGAAGGAGAACAAACCAGATTCAATAGGAAAATGAAATAGAGACACCACCAAAAAAAATATCTTCATGTGCAGGTACCGCTTCACCTTTATGTTCTTCGAGAGGAAGCAATCCCTTCATAGACAGAGAACCTGACCACTGCACCTCAGGAGTAATGGTGATATGTTTTTTATAGGAAATCGGTAGATTAAGACTAAGTGCGGCCCCTTTTCCATCCCCAAAGGCATGGGGATCATCAATCAGCATGGCCTCTCCACCAACACCCAGGGATATATTATCTCCAGGACTGTAAGAAGGGGAAGAAAGACTAAGAGCAAGATACCAGGCACCGGTCACATCATCAGCCGTAAACGACAGGGGCTCATATGAACCCAGAAACAGCGAGGCAAAGTTTTTTTCGCTATCATTTCCTCCGGAAGTGTAAATATAACCGGCGGAAAAACCCAGCAGCCCGGAAGAACCTCCATATGACAAGGTTATGCCCTGCCCGGCAAGACCGGCACTATCGGCAATAAATCCTCTATAAATGTCCTTCTCATTGGTCAGCCTTATAGACCATTGAGATGCGTCATCCCCATCAGCACCATACATACCTGCTGCCAGCAGGCGACTGACAGTATTATCCCAAGCCGGAAATCCGCCATCTTCCGCACACACCTGTACTGCCGAGGTCATGGATACTGTCAGGAAAAAAAGCATTATGGGTGCGTATTTTTTCATTGCTGGTTTCCAACCGGTTTTGCTGTGGCGAATTGAGGATCTAATCACTCAAAATTCCCTGTAATCAGTTCCGCAATAACACCTTACAGCAGGAATGGAGATCAAATAACATAACCTATATGATTCTTTATCTCTCTGACTCCATTATAACCATATTTTCCCAACAGGACAATACAATTTTTTATACTTTCTGCTTTTTTTTTAACGAGCACGGGCGGAATATTTTCCGCCCGTACTAATCGAGAGCTGTCGCTGTACCATTTGCAGATCCTGCCAGGCTATTTTTTTCATCTCCGGATTGCTCACAAGAAAGCAGGGATGAAAAGAGACCATCACCCTGATGGATTCACAGCCCTGCCGCCGGCACGGATAAAACCTGCCCCGCAGGCGGACAAGGGGTGCATCTCCATCAACAACAAGGGCGTGGGCTGCCACCACTCCCATAGCCAGGATCACTGTCGGCTGCACAGAAGCGATCTCCCGCTCAAGATGATCAGTGCAGGAAAAAACAGGTTCATTATCAGCATCTATATCATCCCCTGCCGGACAGCATTTGACCACATTGGTAACAAAAACCTCCTCCCTGGCCTGCCCTATGGCTGCCATCATTCTCCAGAACATGGTGTCCTCTTCCCTACCCATCAGGATACGGGGAGAAAAATTATCTTTCTGATGAGACCAGTCACCAACCACCATGAGTTTTGCCCCTTGCAGGCCGATACCGGCAACCTGTCCCAGGCGGTTTTCCGCAAGATGACAACGGTTGCATTTTTTAATTTCCTCTTGAACAAGAGATAGAGATATAGCCGTTTTTTGCGTTGTTTCCGGTTTATCCGCAGCCATTTTTCTGTTTTTCCCATCACCGGCAGCAGGAAAAACCATATCCGCACCATTTCTGCCGGGGAATAAACCCGCAAAACCTGAATGCCCCGGATATCCCGCTAACCCCATATTCTGGTGAAACCTGAGCAGATTCCGCACCTGATAAGTCAGAATTAACAATGCGGTCGGATCAACACTTTTCCCGTCATCGGTCTGTATTCTTTTCATCTACAACTTCACTCCCAATGCTTGACAGGTTACAGGTTACAGGTTACAGGGAATAAGGCTCAGATAAATTCATATCCCCTACTCAATAATCTTAAAAAAAAACAGAAAAATGCCTATTTACGAATACCATTGCCCGAACTGCCAGGAAACCTTTGAAATCCTGACCAGCTCCAGCAAAGACGAGAAACCCTGCAAATGTCCGAAATGCGGAAGTCAGGAGATTAAAAAAAATATATCAGCATCATCCATCAGGGTTGGTTCCGGACAGTTGCCAGCCTGTGGCATGCCAGCCGGCTGCGGAGGGAAGTCAGGTTTTTCCTGAGCATAGTATCCCCGCCGACCCGGAGGGTTGGCTAAAACTCATAGACGGTTTCATTTTTTTTAAGAAGCCCATGCTTTTCCCGGGCGATCTTTTCAAGATACTCATCATCATGCTGCAATCTCTCTATCTCTTTAACCAGTTCCTGATTGCGGCGGACAAGATTTTCATTTTTCATGGTTAATTCAGACACCTGTTGACGCATATTATGATAACTTATCAGACTGCGTCCGGGAACAAAGAGAAGAAACAAAACAGATATACCGGCAATCAGGATGATTATCCTCATTAACCGTTTTTTCTCTGACCCGCTGAGTGTTTTTTTGCGTTGTCCGGCCATAATAATGATAAAATAACGAGATTATAAAACCAATGGTTCATTCCCTTTTAAAAAAATGCCTTGTCTCAAGTTGTCTCACTGGCCTCTACTGCCGCTATGACGGAAAAAGCAAACCTGAGCTTAAGTGCCTGCAACGGCTTGAATCCATGCACTGGATACCGGTCTGCCCTGAACAGCTTGGCGGCCTGCCAACTCCAAGAGTTGCGGCTGAGCTCATCAGAGGCGACGGTTTTGATGTTCTCTCAAAAACCGCAAAAGTTGTTGATAAAACAGGCAATGATGTCAGCAAAGAGTTAATCAGGGGAGCCAGGCAGGTGCTGAGCATTGCCAAAGCCCAACAGATAGAACTTGCTTTTCTCAAAAGCCGCAGTCCATCCTGCGGTGTCAACGCCATAACCGGAGTTACATCCGCCCTGTTAATTAGAGAAGGTATCACCTGTGTTGAATTTGGATAAAGACGGCCGTATGAGGGGGCTTTGCCCCTACTGCTGCGAATCTGTAACCGGCAGATGATCACCCTCGCCGATCTTTAAAATACGAATCACCAGAATCCCGGCCTCATACAGCAGATAAAGCGGGCCGCCCATCAAGGCCATATTGACAATATCCGGGGTTGGGGTCAGAATGGCGGCAGTGATGGCAATCCCAAGTATGGCGAAACGACGATGCCTTGCAAAAGCCTGGCGGGAAATCATTCCTGTATAGGCAGAGAATATCATAAATACCGGTAATTCAAAAATAACCCCGAAAGCCAGGATGAACAGGGTAGTAAAGTTGACAAACCTGCCTATGGAAATCATGGCCTGCAACTCTTCCGACTGAAAACCAAGGAGAAACTTTACTCCAAAAGGCAGGGTAACCATATAACAGAAAACAGTGCCGGCATAAAAAAGCAGACAACTGGCAAAAACAAACCAGTACAATCTGGCACCGGTTACCCCAAATGGCTTGCCCATGGCCTTCCAGAGGACAAAGGTAACCAGAGGCATGAGCAGGTACAATGCCCCGAAAAAAGCAATTTTAACATGGGCAAGAAAAGGACCTGCCACAGAAAAGAAATAAAGCTCTTCGTGAAGATGATCCTGAAAAGTTCCAATCATTCCGCTGGAAAGCCAAAAGAGAAGAGCCGTCAAGCCCATCATACTGAAGAGAAGGAGACGAGCTGATTTCCGCAGCTCTATAATAAAAATTACCAGTTTATTTTGCACAATCAATGTAAAAGAGGTTTAGTCCAAGGATAGCGTTTATTTATAATATAACAGACCATTTTTAACAAACCAGGTATAGAAAAGCAATCTAAAGGAGCATCGATAATTGACTTCCATCACCGGTTCATTGTAAACAACTGTTAAAACTTTTTATTTTTAAATAAAAAAAATTAAAAATAATAATTCACAGGAACTTTTTTTATGCTTGAACTTCGCTTTATTCGTGAAAACCTTGATCTTGTCCGTGAAAAATGTCTGCATCGGGGAATGACCTCTGAACTCGTTGACAAATTTGCCGATATGGACAGCAAACGACTTGTACTGCTTGCTGAAGTTGAAAATTACAAAAACAGACGAAATACAGTATCGAGGGAAATTGCCGGGTTAAAAAAGGATAACCAACATGATAAAGCCGAACCATTAATCCTTGAGATGCGGGAAGTTTCTGCAGAAATCAAGGAGCTTGACAATGAACTTGCCGCAGTCAAAGAACAACTTGATGAAATTGTCATGGCAATCCCCAATATCTGTCACGATTCTGTGCCTGAGGGAAACGATGATACAGAAAATCTGGAAATAAAAAAATGGGGAACTATTCCTGAATTTACATTTCAGCCCAGACCACATTGGGATATCGGCGAAGAACAAGGCATTCTTGACTTTGAAACTTCCGCAAAACTTGCCGGGGCCAGGTTCTGTCTTTTGAGAGGGTTTGCCGCTCGCCTGGAACGGGCTTTGGCTAATTTTTTTCTTGACCTTCATACCGAAAGGCATGGCTACAGTGAAGTGGCTCCTCCCTTTCTTGCCAATTCAAGCTCCCTGACCGGCACCGGACAACTGCCAAAATTCAAAGAAGACCTCTTCAAGATAGAAGACTGGGATCTATATCTGATTCCCACCGCCGAAGTACCGCTGACCAATATCCACAGCAGCAGCACCATTGACGAGAAAAAACTGCCCCTTAAAATAACTGCTGCCACCCCGTGTTTCCGTTCCGAGGCAGGCTCTTACGGACGGGATACCCGCGGTCTTATTCGCCAGCATCAATTCAACAAGGTGGAAATGGTCAAATTCACCACCCCGGAAACTTCGGAACAGGAACTGGAATCCCTACTCGCTGATGCTGAAGAGGCGTTGCAGCTTCTTGAACTGCCATACCGGGTGGTTGTTCTCTGTGCCGGTGACCTGGGATTTTCTGCGGCAAAAACCTATGACATAGAGGTGTGGCTGCCGGGCCAGAATTGTTATCGGGAAATATCATCTTGTTCTAATTTTCTTGATTTTCAGGCCCGGCGCTCAGGTATCCGCTATCGGCCAGGAGGAGCAAAAAAGAGCCGCCTTGTCCATACCTTGAACGGCTCCGGTCTGGCTGTGGGTCGTACCCTGCTGGCAATCATGGAAAACTGTCAGCAGGAAGACGGAAGCGTGGCATTACCAGAGATCCTTAAGCCATATTTTGAATCCCGGCTGAAGATATAAGCTGCGAAATATAAATTGCAAACAAACAAGGCTTGATATTGCTGTTTACTCCTGCTGCTGACCCGAAAATTCCTAACCTTCACCTGGTGCCACCGCTCTGCGGTGGCACCCCCGCCATCAAACCCTAACCTTATTCTAACTGCACCCTCACTGAAAACTAAAAAAACCAGGTTAAGTTTTGGCGGTTGGTCATGGGACTGACTGATGCAGGTTTTTTTATTTTTTTACAGCAAAATTAAAGTCAGGTAGAGGAGGAGTTTATCATGGTTTGCGGAATGTATATCAGAAAAATTATTTTATCATGTTTAACGATAACAAGTTATGGCTTATTATTCACAGCATTAGTAAGTTATGGATTATTTTTCACGGCAGATGCCTCAGCAGCATCTGCCGGTGAAGAAAAACGCAATGTGATCTTCATTCACCCCGATGGCACAGCCCAGGCACATTTTACCGCTGCCCGCCTGCTCCATTACGGTCCGGACGGCACCTTGAACTGGGATCGCCTCCCCCATGTTGCTGTTTACAAAACCCATATCCATGATAATCTTCAGTCCGGTTCTGTGGCTGGGGCAGTGGCAC
>CAZHPX010000090.1:0-5900 GCA_964534785.1 uncultured Desulfobulbaceae bacterium
TTGTGTGAGCGTAGCGAACCACAATCTAATGGAGTGGTACGATAAAAGTAGACACGTCCAGTGTAAATTATTAAACTCAAAGATGTTCCCTTGGATTGACGGACATAATCCGGGCCATTTTCTGGTATAGTTTTCTCTGCTCTTCATTTTTTGCTTCCGGTACCATAATTCTTAAGGTTACAATCTGGTCTCCTGTTCGGGTGGTGGTTGACAGTCCCTTTCCTTTAAGTCGTAACTTGTTGCCACCCTGGGAGTCGGGTGGAATCTTTAGCTGTACCTTGCCGTCCATGGTTGGGGCCGTAATTGTTGCTCCGAGTGCGGCTTCCCATGGCGTAATGGGCAGTTCCATATGGATATCCCGTTTTACAGCATGAAAAACCGGATCTTTGTCAAATAAGATTTCAAGGTACAGGTCTCCTGGGGGAGCTTCACCCATACCAGGCATGCCCTGGCCCTCAAGACGAATTTGCTGGCCTTCAATAATACCTTTTGGGATGATTATCTGCAGGGTATGGACCGTAGTGGTAACTCTGCCCTCGTTATCCACAATCGGTCTGGGCATGGTGATGGTTCGGGTGCTACCATGAAAGGCATCTTTTAGATTAATAACAATTCGGGCCTGGCTGTCTTCACCTTTTATATGAAAACCTGGACGGTTGCCGGAGCCGGTGAAGCTGCTGCGACCAAACAGTGATTCGAAAAAATCGCTGTACTCATCGCCGGTCCTGCCTGTATAGCCGCCACCGCTGAACTCAAACTCTGAATCCCATTCTGGTGGCGGTTTAATATCCTGGCCGTGTTGCCAGTCCTTGCCGAACTTGTTGTAAGCTGCTCGTTTTTCAGGGTCTTTCAATACCTCGTAAGCCTCGTATAGTTCTTTGAATTTTTTATCAGCATTCGCTTCTTTACTGACATCAGGATGGTATTTTCTTGCAAGTCGTCGATAGGCCTGCTTGATTTCGTCCTGGCCTGCATCCCGCTTGATCCTTAAGATGTTATAATAATCTTGATATTCCATAATTGCCTATCTTTTAAGTGGAAAATATTTTATTCTGTCCGGGCTAAAATATAAACCATGTCTTTTATCGATATTAATGTTGATAAAAAAGGTAGTTCTACTCCTGGTACCACCGCTTATGCGGTGGTACCCCAACCATCACCGCTTATGCGGCAAAGGGTAAACGAATAAGTAAATTTACAAATGACACAGAGTGTCAGGGGACATCCCACCGCACTGGGCGGGACGAGAGGAACATTTAGACTAAGTACAGGTTTTTTAATTATTATTAGTTAGATTATCTTCTCACTTTTTCATATTGCCCCCCAGGAAAGTGTCCTGCCAAATATTTACCTTGGCCGGGTATGATATATAGTAATGACATTAACGTGAGTACAATAGCATGAAAAGAAAAGAAAAAAAAGATATTCAGGATTCAGATGACGGAGTACAGAGGGCCGGGGAATAAAATCAAAAAACAGTTTAACCATGAATAAGTCTGCAGATCAGCACGCAGGGCTGTCTGTTTCTGCTGATATTTCATTGAAACGCATTATTCTGACCGGGTTTCGGGCCACCGGAAAATCTCTTGTTGGCCGTATTCTTGCGGAAAACATGGGGTTGAGTTTTCTGGATACGGATAGCTTGTTTGTTGAGCAAACCGGTGTCAGTGTAGCAGAGTATGTCAGGGAATATGGCTGGGATAAGTTCAGGGTACAGGAAGAAAAGCTGTTGTTTTCTTTGAGCAGGATGAGCGGGGTGGTGATTGCCACCGGTGGCGGAGCAATTCTTCATGGGCATGCCTGGGCGGCATTAAGGGGGAGTGGTGAAGGTATCTCTATCTGGTTGCGGGCTGAAATTACAACCATCATCAGCCGTCTTGCTGAAGATGGATGCAGTACCACACAGCGGCCATCATTGACAGGGGAGGATTTTCTGGCCGAGGTGAGAACTCTTGTCAGGCAGCGGGAACCTCTGTACAGTAATGGTTCGGATATGTCTTTTAAGACTGATAAGTTGTCTCCTTCTGAACTTGCTGTTGAGATTGAAAAAGCAATGATTGAATTTTTGGCTTCTGGTCCCGGGTTTCGGACTCAGGGTTTGGGGGAATAACAGGGACTTTGGAATTAACCCTTACTGTTACCTGGCACCTGTAACCTGGCACCTGGCACCTGTGACACGGTAGGGGAAATTTGAAAAAATAAGGATGAAAAGATATGGCTGGTAATTCGCTTGGCATTCTTTTCAGGGTTACAACCTGGGGAGAGTCTCATGGTACGGCATTGGGAGCGGTGATTGACGGGTGTCCTCCGGGGGTGGAACTTAGTGAATCAATTATCCAGAAAGAACTGGAAAAACGGCGGCCTGGTAAGGGCGGAGCAACTTCGCCGAGAAAAGAGCCTGATCTGGTACAGATAATGTCCGGCATTTTCAAGCCGGAAGGTTGTGACTGCGAACTGACCACTGGCACTCCGATTTCCCTTGTCATCATGAATAAGGATGCCCATTCAAAGTCTTACCGTCACTTAAGGGATGTTTTTCGTCCCGGACATGGAGACTTGACCTATCAGGCCAAGTATGCGATTCGTGATCATCGCGGCGGTGGCCGGGCTTCAGCCCGGGAAACTGCGGCCAGGGTGGCTGCCGGGGCTGTTGCCGGTCAGTTGCTGAATAAATATGCTATTGATGTCAAGGCGTACACTGTTGCCATGGGCGGGATAAGTACTGATAAACGCAATATGGACGAGATTGGTGAAAACCGGTTGTTCTGTCCTGATAATGAAGCTGCGGGTAAAATGGAAGAGCGGGTGAGTGAGGTGCGTAAACAGGGGGATACCCTGGGCGGCATTGTTGAAATTTATGCCACTTGTCCTGCCGGTCTGGGAGAACCGGTTTTTGACAAGTTGGATGGTGAGCTGGCCAGGGGTTTGATGTCAATTGGTGCGGTAAAAGGGGTGGAGATCGGGGCAGGATTTGCGGCGGCGGCAATGCTGGGCTCTGAAAATAACGATTCGATTCGACCCGATGGATTTGCCGGTAATAATGCCGGCGGGATTCTGGCTGGAATCAGCAATGGAGAACCTTTGATAATCAGGATGGCAGTCAAGCCGATTCCTTCCATAAACAAAGAACAGCAAACCGTAAATTTCAACAATGAACCTGTTAAAATCAAGATCGGCGGCAGGCATGATATCTCTGCAATTCCCAGAATAGTGCCGGTTTGCGAAGCCATGGTCAGGCTTGTTCTGGCGGATCAGCTTTTGCGTCAGTTACCGGTTATTGAGTTTATAAACAGGCGGTATGGTGTGGACGGGAAGCAGGAATGGGAACAGAAAAATGACAGATAAAATAAATTCTGTATGGATGGTCAGCCGTGAGTATGATGGTCTGGCTGGAGCCGGCGGGGTTAAAGATGTCTGTCGTCAACTGGCAGAAGCTCTGGCTAAAGAGGCCGGGGTTGAAGTTACGGTTATTCTGCCGAGATACGGGTTCATGGATGCGAAGGCTTTGGGTTTTTCACTGTTGCACTGGGATACGGCTGGTAAGGATGATGCCGGACAGAGCAGTTTTTCCAGTGTTGATACGGTGGATATGAACTATGTCGGGGAAGAGCGGCGGGAGCAGGTCAGTTGTCTGCAGCGGATAATTAACGGGGTAAGAGTTTTACTGGTTGAGACTTGGCGGTTTGCGGAAAAACTCGGTGTTTACACCTACACGGCACAAGAGGAGCGACGGAATTCCTGGCAGCATCAGGGAACTGGTCATTTTGATTATTTTGCCATGAATATTCTTCTCCAGAAGTCGGCTTTGAACATGATGATTCTTTTGGATGAGCATCCTGATATTATTCACTGCCATGATGGTCATGCTGCTACCCTTGCCGCCATGATGAGGGAACTCCCCGGGTACAGACATTACTTTCGTAACAGTGGGGTGGTGGTAACTATTCATAATGCAGGATCGGGGTATCATCAGGAGGTGGCTGATCTTCCTTTTGCCCATGTCGTTACCGGTCTCCCTGAATCAGTGATCACCTCCAGTCTGCTTGACGGCAGCTTTAACCCGTTTATGGCTGCCGCCGGATATGCGGTATTAAATACGGTCAGTGAAAATTATGCCTATGAGTTGCAGGAGACCAGTGAAGATGCCCGCACAGGCTGTCTTGGCCATTGTCTATTGCGGAGGGGAGTGAAATTAGCTGGTGTGACCAATGGTATTAATCCCCATGACTTTGACCCTGTCAAACCGGAAAAACTTGGTCTTGCTGCCTCTTTTGATCCCATTCGGGGCGATCTTGCCGGTAAAAAAATATGTAAGGAGGACATGCTGTCTCATTGTTCAGATATTCGGGAATGGAAGCTGGTTGATCAGATAGGCAGTTTGGGTGGAGATGTGAATTTGCCTCTGCTTACTTTTGTTGGTCGTTTGACCGACCAGAAAGGGGTGGATGTTTTTCTTGAGAGTATGGAATTGCTCATTGATGGGGATAGCGATTTTCAGTTGCTGGTTCTTGGCTCCGGTACTCCTGAACTTGAATTGCAGTTATCGGCTTTAACGAGGCGACAAAAGGCCATTGGCCGAATCTGTTTTCTCAGAGGCTATGACCCGGCACTTGCTCTTCAGGTTTATGCGGCCGGTGATTTGTTTTTGATTCCTTCATTATATGAGCCTTGTGGTTTGACTGATTATATATCCCAGTTGCTGGGTAATCTGCCCATTGTTCATGCGGTTGGCGGTCTGGTTAAGGTAGAGGATGGGGAAACCGGTTTCAGTTACCGTAAACATTTGCCGGAAGTGTTGAAAGAGAGTATGGAACGGGCATTATATGTCTATAGGAATCAGCCTGAGCAGATACTGTCCATGCAGAAGAAGGCTGTTGAGATGATTCACGAACGATTTACCTGGAAGAAGGTAATGAAAAATTATCTGATTCTGTATAAACAGGCTGTACCAGGTTTCAGGTGACAGGTTTCAGGTTCAGTCTTGTTTTCACCTGGTACCTGTCGCCTGTAACCTGTAATACTGATTTCGTGTTAACCGAAATATTTACAAAAAAAAATCAGGAGGAGAGCATGAGTATTAAAGTTGGAATTAACGGTTTTGGCCGGATTGGGAGAAATATTTTCAGGGCATTGTCTGAAGATGAGTTGTTTGCTGATATTGAAATCGTTGGCATTAACGATCTGACCGATATCAAAACCATGGCTCATCTATTGAAATACGACTCGGTGATGGGGACATTTACTGAAGATGTGAAAGCTGTAGATGACGGGATCATGGTCGGTGCCAGGCTTGTTCCCGTAACTAATCATCGTCGACCGGCAGATATTCCCTGGCGGGATTATGGGGCTGAATATATCATGGAGTGCACCGGGTTATTTCGGGATATGGAATCCGCCGGAGCCCATATTGATGCCGGAGCGGTCAAGGTTATCATTTCTGCACCGGCAAAGGGCAATGTTAAGACCCTGGTTATGGGGGTCAATGAGGATGAATATGACCCAACCAGCCAACATGTGGTTTCCAATGCTTCATGTACGACCAATTGTCTTGCTCCGCTGGCCAGGGTGATTCTTGATAATTTCGGGATAAAACGGGGTTTGATGACCACTATTCATGCCTATACCGGAGACCAGAGGTTGCTTGATTTTCCCCATTCGGACCTGCGGCGGGCAAGGGCTGCAGCCATGTCAATGATTCCCACCAAAACCGGAGCGGCGGCGGCCGTGGCCCTGGTGATCCCGGAGCTGAAAAACAAGTTTGATGGTCTTGCTGTCCGGGTTCCCACCCCGAATGTTTCTCTTGTGGATGTGGTTATTGAAGTGGAAAGGGAGGCAACAGCAAACGAAGTAAATGATGCTGTCAAGGCGGCCGCCAACCGTTATCTTCGTTATACGGAAGA
>CAZHPX010000091.1:0-5827 GCA_964534785.1 uncultured Desulfobulbaceae bacterium
TTACATGCCGGGTAACACATGCCAAAGTCAAAGGAACACTCCTGAAAGAGGAGAAAGGAATCAACTTCCCCAATACCCACATCAAAACGACTGCATTGACCAGGGAAGATGGTGAGAATATGCTTGCTGTCCTGGACTTTGCCGATCATCTGGGGCTCTCGTTTTGTCAGCAGGCCGAAGATGTCCATGCTCTTCAAAACCTGCTTATAAAAAATGACCGAAGCGATATCGGGATCATTGCCAAGATTGAAACCAGGCCGGCTGTCGCTAATATGCCGGCCATTATCGAACAACTGCTTGAATGGGAAAAAAGCGGGGTGATGATTGCCCGGGGTGACCTGGCAATTGAAGTGGGCTTTAAAAATATGGCTTATCTGCAGGAAGCATTGTTAGATATCTGCGATGCGGCACATATGCCCGTTATTTGGGCGACCCAGGTGCTGGAGAGTCAGATGAAAAGCAATATTCCAAGCAGGGCGGAAATAACTGATGCGGCGAAATCCAGCCGGGCGGAGTGTGTCATGCTCAATAAAGGAGCGTTTGCGATCGACACGATCGATGTCCTGAGGCATATTTTAAATGATATGCATTCTCTGTTTAAAAAGAACCGGCAACTGCTGAAGAGAGAGGAACTTTGGTAGACATGTACTGTTAAAATAAATTTATTAATAATGTACAAGTGTTGAATACAGAGTATTTTTAAAAAAAACAAGTAATGGAGAGTAATTGGATGAAATCCACATTAATGTTTTTCAGACATGCCAAATCATCCTGGAGCAATGTCTCTCTTTCTGACCGCGAACGTCCATTGAACAAGCGTGGGAAGCATGATGCCCCGATGATGGGAAAGCGTCTTAACCGTGCAGGGTATCGCTGCGATCTGCTGATTTCCTCACCAGCTATTCGAGCATTGTCTACTGCCAGATCGGTGGCAAAAGAGATAGGATACTCCCAGGAAAAGATTCTGCTTGAAAAATCACTTTATATGGCGGATATTGAAGATTATCTCGATGTAATAAGCAGAGTTGACGAGAAGGTTAAACACCTGATGCTCGTAAGTCATAATCCGGGCTCAGAGGAAATCGTGGAGCACTTCACATCTGAACAATTTGCAAAGTTCCCGACAGCAGCTTACGCATTAATTGAGATAGAAGGCAACTGGTCAGAGATCATATCTTCCAGACTGCTTCATTTTGACTTCCCAAAATCAACCATTGGGTAGAGAGCCTTACAGCACCATTGACTTAAAAAGAATTTACTTAACCTGAATTCATGACCCTAAACAGTTGAATTTTATACAATATACAGTGGTTGCATAACTTTTCAAGAGACAATTTCCTTATCCTCGTTGCACCGCTCCGCGGTGTAACGCCATCCGGCACTCACCAGCTTATTCAGCTCTGTTCTTCCAATAACCGGTGAGTGCCGGAAGAGCAACCGATGGAAGGTGTCACCAGGGAGACAGAGCGGTGTCACCAGGGCAGAAACAGGCAAGGCTTATCACTCAAAACAAGCAGTAAAAACAGGGTTAAATATCAAATAAATCAAGACTCAAAATAACTGCCTATGGCATCGGCAATGGTCTCAAATATCCTGATAAACTCTTTTTCATCTCTTTCTAAAAGGGTTATACGAAATCCCTGAAGATCAGTGGCAAAGGAAGAAAGCGGCACCACACAGACTCCGGTGGAGGCCAGCAGATAATAGACAAATCGTTTATCAAGGGAAACCGCCGGGCCGCTGACCATCCCGGCCACGGTATCCTGTACCTCGTCATTGGCAACCGGCAGAGTCTGGGTATTGGTGAGGCGGTCTTTTTCAAAGACAATACTCATATAAAAAGCACCATTGGTGCGGTTGACAAGAATTCCATCTACTTTTTTTAAAATATCATAGGCAAGGTTTGAGTATCGCTCGTAACGATCAACTCTCTCCTGCAGATATTCCTGATAGCGGGAATGTTTTTTTATACGGGGCAGAACCACCTGGGGAAGGGTTGTGGAACATACTTCCAGCATTTTTGCATTGAGAATTGACTGAACGAAAGTTGCAAACATGGGATCACGATGGCCGTTATACACCTCTATCCAGCCGCAACGACCGCCCGGCCAAGGCATCTCCTTGGAAGTACCACGCATACATAAAGCCGGAACCCTGTCCCCTGTCACCGTACAGAGAGGCACAGCCGTAGTACCGTTATAGGTTATACTTTGATACACCTCATCACAGATAATAAACAGATCATACTTTTCGCAAAGCTCCACTATGGAGCGGATGATCTCAAGCGGATATACTGCACCAGTGGGGTTATCGGGGTTTATAATCAGAATCCCGGCCACTGCCGGATTATATCTGATATGCTTTTCAATATCATCAAGATCAGGATACCAGAGATTTTCAGGATCAAGGGCATAGGTTATCGGCTGATCACCGGCATGGGCCGCCTCTGCCGATGAATGGGTTGTATAACTCGGGGCAGGGACTATTACCCTTGCGGTTGGTTTGAGAAGGCTGAACACCTTGGAAATGGCATCACCAAGCCCATTAAAGAAAATTATATCATCCGGGCTGATCTGTACTCCGTTCATCCCGTTGGTTTCTGCGGTGATATACTCCCTCGCCTCAAGCATTCCTCTGGTCGGGGAATATCCCCAGGTGGCGGAATCCATTACGGCATCGGCAACGATATCTTTCATCCAGGCGGGGATTTCCTCTCCTTTGGCAACCGGATCACCAATGTTTTCCCAGTTGACCCGTACTCCGAGTCCCTGGAGTTTTTTGCCGACATTGACAATGTTTCTGATCTCATAAGTCAACTCACCAGCACCAGCATGAAGAATATCTGTACGCATTTTTATTAACCCCTTCAACAAAAAAATTAAACTCGAAACCAGAAAACAGAAAACTCAATCAACCCACGGTCATCCCCGGATGATAAAAAACAAAACAGTTACGCCCCGCCTTCTTTGCCTGATAAAGAGCTGTATCCGCCTTTCTGATTACCCCTTCAATATCCTCGCCATCATCAGGGAAAACAGCAATCCCGATACTGGTGGAAATCCACAGTTCATGACCATTAACCTGCACCGGTATTTCCATGAGTGCTGATATCTTTCGGGCAACCGTTTCCGCTCCGCTGCGATTTTTAATATTATCGAGAATAAAAACAAACTCATCCCCCCCCAGCCTGGCCACGGTATCCGACTGCCTGCATAAATTCTGAAACCGGCTGGCAACTTCTACAAGCAGCTCATCACCCACATCATGTCCAAGAGTATCATTCACCTCTTTAAATTTATCCAGATCAAGAAAAAAGACAACCACCTTGCCCTTTTTCCGCCTTGCTTTCAGCATGGCCTGTTCAAGTCTGTCTTTAAAAAGAAGCCGGTTGGGCAGGCCGGTCAGGGAATCATGATGGGCAAGACGATAGAGACGGGAATGACTCTCCCGCAACTCTTTTTCGATCCGCAGCCTGTCGGTAATATCTCTTGCCACCTCAATGCTCCCATATACAACCCCGTTCTTGTCCAGCAGGGGAGAGACCTCAAGCTCAAAAGTATTGTTGACCCCGTTGCCATGATAAGAATTATGGACAAGGGTAACCGGCTGTCCTGTTATGTGCATAGCCTGAACCGGACAGGGAAAGCTATTACTTTCACAGGGTGAATCAGCACCACAGAACAAAGAGAAACATTTTTTCCCCTGACGGGTTATATCCGGCTCCACCCCCATAATTAACGATGCCGCCCTGTTTATCAGCAGAACATTATGATTAAGATCAATGGCCATCACCGGATCAGCCGCACTGTCAATTACTGTTTGGAGAAAATTTTTCTGGTTATCAACGGTCTCGTGAAACTGCTGCTGAATCGCGGCAAGGGCCTGGCTCTGTTTTTTCTGGGAGGTGATATCCTGGTGGGTGCCGGTCATCCGGACCGGCATATTTTTTTCATCTCTCTCCACCACTCTGCCCCGGTCAAGAAACCATTTCCATCCTCCGTCCCGGTCACGAATCCTGTATTCAATCCTGTATTCATCGGTTTTACCGGCAAGATGATCCTGGAGACTCTCCAATACCACCTTCTTGTCATCGGGATGAATCGTGTCCCCCAATATTTCCGCATTTGAGCTGCCGTTTCCCTGTCGATAATCAAGCCGATCCAACCGGTCAGGGCTGGTATACATCTCTCCGGTTTTTATGTTCCAATCCCAGAGATCAGCCTTGGAAGCAGACAGAGCCAGTTTAAATCTTTCTTCAGTGCATTTTAATTCCACCTCCCGACTTTTAGCTTCTTCAATGACAAACAACCTCCGCAGGGCGACCCCTATGGATTTTCCTAAATCCCCAAGCAAATTCATCCAGGCAGAATCCGGTTTTCCAAGCAGAGATGACAATTCCAGAACAAGAAACCCGATCATATCTGTCCGGCAAGGAAAACCAACCGCCACCGCACTTGTTCTCCCGTTCTCACTATCACAGCATAGACCAAAAGAACAATCCTGACATAAAACCGCTCCAAAACCCTTCTCGTTAATACTTTCCCTGACACAATCAGGAAGCTGTGAACTGCGGAGCTGCTCAACAAAAAGGCTGAATCTATCCCCAAGCCCGCTCTCAACCGTAATAACACTATTCGATTTACTGTCAAAAAGAACAAGCCAGGCAGAACAGTAGAGCTCAACACTGACAAATCGATTACAAATACCCTGCATCAGGGTCGTCAGGTCCTGTTCAGAAATAAGAAGCTGGTGGATAGACAGAGAAGCTGACTGTAATATCTGATATTGAGAAGATAAATATGGCATATTATAAAAATCCGAAAAACATGAATTAAACGATGCACCTGTTCTTAACAGCCAGACATCGTAATCATTCTTTAAAGCAGGGCTGATTTTTGGACACATTGTGTCGTTTTGGGGGGGTGAAGTTATCAGTGTTCAGTAACTGTAACCGTTCACCACAGGTGCTGATTTACGGAAATCTTAGACCTGTAAGTGTTTACCAGTAACTGATAACTCAGGCCGGGAATTGTCCGGTTTTTTTTAGTATAGTCCTGTGAATACGATAATAAACACCATAGACCATACTTAAATTCATGAGGTCTGATAACAGAGAAAAATATAAAAATTATACAGCCAGACAAATTTCCTTTTTACTCCCATGATACTCAGGAGCTGTCCTCTGACTTTTGATTTCTGTCATTTCTGTCCTATGACTTCAGGCATCCATCCTTGTCATAACTTTTCAGTTTATTCGAAAGAGTTTTACGGGTAATCTGTAATCTTCTTGCCGCTTCACTGCGATTACCTTCAGTTTCTTCAAGAGTCTTGAGGATCAAAGCTTTTTCAGCCTCTTTAAGGGTGGCAGGTTCCGGTACCTGTGCAAGCTCATTATGGTCTGCCCAGCGCTGAACAGTCATGGGCAGACCGGCAGTATCGAGATATTCGCCACGCATCATGATTACTCCCCGTTCGATGGCATTTTCCAGTTCCCGGACATTGCCGGGCCAGGGATATCTATTGAGAATATCCATACATTCAGGGGTGATCCCGACCACCTGCCTATTATTTTTTTCAGCAAAAGAACGGAAGAAAAACTCCGCCAGCAGCGGGACATCACCCCTGCGATCCCGCAGGGCCGGAACATCAAGCACCACCACATTCAACCGGTAATAAAGGTCTTCCCGAAACGAACCGGATGCAACCTCCTCTTCAAGATTTAGATTGGTGGCGGCAATGATTCTGACATCAACGGAAATTGTCTCCTGCCCTCCCACCCTCTCCAGTTCATGTTCCTGAAGAACCCGCAGCAACTTGGCCTGCATGG
>CAZHPX010000092.1:0-5817 GCA_964534785.1 uncultured Desulfobulbaceae bacterium
ACCCGCAACCTGCTGATTACAAATCAGCTGCTCTACCAGTTGAGCTACGCCAGCATAAACTAAGACAATATATACTTATAAAAATAAAAATCAAGAACTTTTTCTGATAAACACAAAAAAAAACCGGAGAGTTAAGTCTCCGGTTCAGTGTAAATGAGTAAAATCAGATTATTCGTTTTTTAATGGATCTTTCACATAAGCACTTTCACGGTATCTCTCAAATGCCATGGCAAAAGTCCTGTAAACAAGATGGGCAAATTTTGTATATGGCATATAGGCAAAAAGCATCATAACCGACACCAGATGCAGATAGTAAACTATATAGCCGACCAACGCCATATCTAAAAGACGAAGATTCTGAGCAGCAAGCCCTGTCACAGCAACTGCCATAATCATCCAGATCAGAAACCAGTCATAAAATGTCCTCGAAGCCTCACCGGATTTTTCTTTTTCCCGGCGACTTGTCCACATGACCCAGGTACCGTAAATCATTGCCACAGCCGCAACATTGGCAAGTATTTTCACCGGATTCCACATTGACATTGGCCCATGCATCTCAGGCCACCAGATACCAAACACATCCTGCTTAAAAAGAGTGAAGCAGGTAACAAAAAACAATGCCATAAAGGCAAGCATCAACGGTAAATGACCTTTAAGGCGGGCTGTATTGGTTTTACATTTCTTAAAGCGATCATGCTTGACAATCTCAACAACAGCCGGCCAGAAAAACTCAGTTATAAACTGATAAACTGAGGGACGATATAACGGTTTTGTTATCCCGGCATTTTTGGCCATTGCCTTCCACATCGCTGTTACCCCCCTGTAAGAGGCATAAATCGCCATAGCAGCAACAGGCACAAACATAAGCTGAATGGTCAAAACATTTTTAGCCAGCCAGCGGAAATCCCAATGCCCAAAAAAACGAGTATAGCCGTATCTGGAGAATGCCTCCGGGCTGGGAATCTGCATCCCTCCGGAAAAAACCCAGACCAGTAAAATAATAGCCGCCGGGACACCAACCAGTATGGGCAGATTTTTTGCGGAAGTTGCCAGCTCGGCCAAACCTTTGGGCCAACCATAAAACTTATAGGCATAGGCACGGATGGCACCAAGCACATCGCCAGGCTTTGCCCCCCGCGGACAATGAGTTGAACAGTCGCCGCATTGATGACAAAGGAGGACATTGGTATCGCTTATCAGCTTGCCTTTAAGACCCCATTGGGCGTAAATCATTTCCCGACGGGGAAACGGGTCACCGTCAGAAGAAAGAGGACACACCACGGAACAGGTAGCACACTGAAAACATTTTTTCAGTGTATCACCACCTACTTCCTTCATGTCCCTGATAAAATCAAGATCGGGTTGCACATTAATAGACATTTTCTTCTCCAGTCCTGAGAATAATTCAACTTGCCAAAACAACTTATAAACATAGTTGTAAATTCGTTGTCACCTGAAAAATCCAGATGACAACGAATTTGAGGTAAAAAATAGATCAGAAGCCTTTAAACGGGTTAGGACCAAGCTCAACAATCTCCTCAACAAATTCTTCTATGATCGCCGGAACCTTGTCATAGTCTGAGATTGCAATCTCACGAACACCACATCTCTCAGGCTCAAGCCCAAGAGAACCAAGGGTTTCACCGATGTTGTCCATGCGCTTAGAAGCAATTTCGGAACCTTTGACAAAATGACATTGATAATCATCACCATATTTACAGCCAAGAAGCAAAGCACCATCCATACCAGCACTCATGGCATCCTTGATCCAGACCATATTCACCGAGCCAAGGCAGCGAACCGGAATAAAACGCACCAGCCTGTTCATTTTGTTACGATGCATACCTGACATATCGAGGGCAGGATAAGCATCATTTTCACAGACAAAAACAACAACCCTGAGCTTGTCTTCGTCATCATCAGGCACCTCAATGACCTTAACCATTGAGCCAATCATATCAATATTATAATCGGCGAAATTGATGATTCTCTCAGGACATGCCCCCATACAGGTACCACAACGACGACAACGGGTCGGGTTAGGCAGTGGCGTACCTTTCTCATCATCATCAAGGGCACCAAAGGGACACTCTTCCGTACACCGTTTACACTGGGTACAACGGGAAAAGAAAAAATCAGGGAAAGTCATATCACCGGAGCGGGGATGAACAGCAACCCCGCGATTGACCGATTCTATACACTGAATGGCCTTTAAGGCAGCACCAGTGGCATCGTCAATGGTCTCGTCCATGGTTTCCGCCCTGCGGACACCGCCACAGGCATAAACACCGGTTCTCCTTGTTTCATACGGAAAACAGATAAAATTTGAATCAGCATAACCATCAAACAAGTCAAGGTCAAGAAATGCCGGTCCCTGCCGATAGGCCAGATTAATGGTGGGCTCATCGACAGTGGTCGGCACCATACCGGCAGAGAGAACCACCATATCCACCTGCAATGCCAGATCTTCGCCAAGTAAAGTATCTGCTGCATTAACAACAAGAGTACCATCTGCCTCTTCAACACCGGTGACCGCAGCTTTAGTCATGAAAACACCATCATCCTGCTGCATACCTTTATAAAACAGCTCGGCATTACCGGGAGTACGCATATGCTGATAAAGAACAAA
The DNA here is from genome assembly GCA_964534785.1 of uncultured Desulfobulbaceae bacterium. GTDB lineage: Bacteria > Desulfobacterota > Desulfobulbia > Desulfobulbales > Desulfobulbaceae > DRLX01. The sequence continues at coordinate 2,630 of CAZHPX010000092.1, forward strand.
AGCACAACCATCTGGGTTATCTTCTCTTACATAACGGGCCTGCTTAAGAGCAACCATGGAAGTAACCGAACCTGCATAGGCAAAGTCATTATCATTATCCTTGCCGCCTGGACTTAAGACAAAAGCTACCCGGGCAGGAACCTTCCCTGTTTTGGCCAGTTTCTCAAATTCAGCGTTGGTAACAACATTCTTCACTTTACCGTAACCAAGATGTTCATGTTCAGACACATCAGCCGGAGTCCAACCAGTGGCAAGAACAACAGAGCCAAACATCTCCCCGTCCGGGTTGGCTTCGGTATAAACGATCATACCGGCATTGGGGTCATCCAGCTCACCCTTTTCAATAAGATCCTGCTGATCAGCAGTAACCTTGGCAGGTGCATCCCACTCTGTCCTGATTCCTGTCGCTTTAAAAGTAACATTGAATGAACCGGGAGAACCGCCTGTTCTCGCCACCTCGGTGGATAATTTAACCGTGATGTTTTCATCAGAGGTTACTTCATTAACCAACTGGTCAATATTAGGTGCTTCCAACTCTGCATAGGGGTAACTGGTCGGAAACATCTTTCTCCAGCCAAGTGCCTTGCCGCCAAGTTTATCTGACTTTTCAACAATAGTTACCTGATATCCAGCCTTCGCGGATTCCAGTGCCGCAGTCAGACCGGCAAGACCACCACCCATGACCAGGATTGACTTGTTCAAGGTATCGAGCTTGTACGGTTTGGCAAGCACTGATTTCTGTGCCTGGGTCACTGCCATGCGGACATAATCCTCAGCCATCTCCTGGAGAAACTCATCCACACCTTCTTCCTGAACCGAGTCATCGCCCTCGGCTGACTCCTCTCCACCTTGATCACCATCTTCCACTTCTTCCGTGCTGCCTGCCGTCCAGGCCACCTGCTCCCGCAGGTTACCGCGAATGGTCTGAACTTCATCACCAAAATCAAATTCCTTCTGCATAACCCGCGGTGAGCAGCCACAGACAATGACCGAATTAACCCCGTCCTCAGCAATATCTTTTTCAATAATACTGCGGCCGCCGATATCGCAGAAAGCTGAATGTGTCTGCATCTCAACTCCTGTCTCAGAAGCAGCCGACCGCAATCCCTCAACATCAAGGACATCGCCGATACCACACCCAGTACAGAGATATGCACCATATACTTTATCCATTTAACTCTCCTCCTACCGTCCAATCTGAATTGCTTTAAGAGCAGCGGCTGTAGCCGATTGTCCACAGGTATAAACATCAGCAGCGTTTCTGGCACAACCGGCAGCAATCATTCCTTTTTCAGGCTCGGAAACAATGAAACCATTACCATCTACCGATACGCCAAAAGACTCTCCTGCCTTTCTGTCAAAAGCCGGCTCCATACCAGTGGCCAATATGCAGAGGTCAACTTTCCGGCTGACCTTGACACCAGATAAAGCATCCTCGGCAACAACGGTGACTCCGCCATTATCCTCGGCAATAATATCTGCGACCTTACCCTTGATAAACTCCGCATTTTCATCAGCCATAAGCTTACCGCGAAATTTTTCATACTTGCCCGGAGTACGAAGATCTATGTAGAAAACATGGATTTTTGCCTCTGGATACTGTGCACGGATATAGGTCATCTGCTTGAATGTCGCCATGCAGCAGATAGAAGAACAGTACTCAAGATGATTTTCATCACGGGAACCTGCACACTGAACAAAGGCAAACGATTCAGGCTCTTTATTATCACCGGGACGGGTAATCTTACCCTTGGTCGGGCCATTTGGTGCAGCCAGCCTCTCCATCATCATATTGGTGATAATTGCAGATGAAGATTCGGGTTTGAGAGTTTCCAGTTTTTTATAATCATACGGTTTCCAACCGGTTGCCCAGATGATTGAAGATACATGAACAGTAAACACTTCCGGCTCCATGTCAGTATCGACACCACCAGGACACGATTTTGTTATAACCTCAAGGCACTCCGATGAACAGGCATCCTTATCAAGGATATAACGACTGGGAAACGACATCTCATGGGGCAGATACAAAACCTTGCGTTTATCCATCCCGAAATTAAATTCGTTATCAACCTCATCGGTGCAGGCTTCAGCACATTTATCGTAGTCAATACCCCTGCCGGTGACATAACGAGGCTGAGTCTCAAGGGTTACCTCGTAATTACCGACCTCGCCTGTAACCGATTTAACCGTGGTCAGGGTGTAGGGTCGAATCTTTCGGTTATCCTTGATTCTTTTGAAGTTAATTTCCAGTCCACATGTGGGGGGACAAAGTTTAGGGAAATACTGGTTGAGCTGGGCTACGCGACCACCGAAATACGGATTTTTATCGATCAAAAAGACATCATTACCGACTTCTGCCGCCTCAAGTGCTGCGGTTAAACCGCTGATACCACCGCCCACAACCAGTACCGCACCATTTCCTGCAGTGTCACTCATACTTGGACCTCCATTACTGCTGGGATTGATGAAAGGGGGATTTCTGGCTCAATTGACTTGAAAATATCTATAAAATTTTCCTGTCAACTCAACCAAAAAAGAACAAAAACTGCCCGTTTCCTGTTATCACTTAAAAAAACATAGAAAAAAATCTCCAGAACTCAGATGAGTTCTGGAGATTTAACTGCAGAGCATCAGGTGATGATCCCTTTAATTTTACAACCAGGGATCGGTCTCAATGATATTTATGCACTCAACCTTTTCACAATTCCATTCCTTGCTTTTAGGATCAAAAGTAGAGTTGACAAAACACTTCCAGTTCTCGTCATCACAGGTTGGATAGTCTGAGCGATAATAGAAACCAGGATAACGGGATTCCTTACGGAACTCAATGTGACGAATATGAGCTTCCACACACCAGATACGGTGGTAGTTCTCCCAGGCACGCATCAACTCATGGAGATCTCCGGCTGCCATCTTCGCAGCATCTTCACGGAGCAACTCAAGCAGATCCAGACACATATTAAGGAGCTTACCGGAAGTCATATAATAAGTTGCAACCCCAGCACCATACTCATCGGTGGCCTTCATAAGCCGCATCATCAAACCGGCAGGCTTACAGTAGTTAGGATTGACATCCTGATGGGTTGAAGCCCCGACATGCTCATGATATAATTTAACCGGTGCGTAAATTTCATCGGCCAGTTCCTGAGCAGGCTGAGCGATTTCAGGGGTATGAGTTTTATCAC
>CAZHPX010000093.1:0-5748 GCA_964534785.1 uncultured Desulfobulbaceae bacterium
AACCGTACACCTGAATTGGCAGGTGCAGAGCACCATGAAATACGTTATACCGCAGGGCAGTATAACGAGAGCAGAGCGGTATAACTATGGCGGACAAGCGTAACTGTGCAGATATCGTAGACTTCGGGAACGATGCCAACCGTAACAATTTACGGTGAACATTACTTTCTAACCTTATCTAAAGCCCTGGCAACACTATCAGTCAGATCGATTTTATCGTCAAGATAGAGGGCAGCGTTTCGCGGCAAAATAATCGTATATCCACCCTTTTTCCCCTCTTCTTCCAGCACAGTTCTCATTTTGCCGAGAATAGGTCCCAAAAGCTGATGCTCAAGCTGTTGCAATTCAAGTCTACCATCTTCCTGGGCACCGATAAGTTCCCGCCTTTTTTTCTGGAAAGCCACCGCCTTTTCCCTCTTTACTTCATCGCTCCAGACCGAACTCCTTTTTTCAATCTCTTCCTGGAGGGCAAGCAACGCATCCTCATCCTTCTTTAACTCGGCCCGCAACGCCTTCATCCTTTTTTCAAGTTCCAACTGAGCTTTTTTTCCCGCATCAGAGGTGGCAAGCACCTTCTGCATATCAACAACACCTATCTTTACCGTTGCCGCAGAAACAGACATACTGCTCAGGCATAACACCAAAGTACAGATAACTACCACAAGAGCAAGACCGTGAAATATTGTTTTTCTCTTCACTTTTTTCTCCAGTTTTTTAAAATCAAACAACTACACCGACATCCGATAAAAAAATATGCCGGATGGAACTGTAACCACCATCCGGCATGGATATACCATCCTGCCATATCATGATAGAGACAGGATAACCTTGTTTTTACTGTATAATAACAAAATCAGCCCTTCTATTCTGAGCCCATGACAATTCATCATGTCCAAACAGCAATAACTTCTCTTCTCCCCAACTGATTGTTGTCAACCGATCCCTGTCCACCCCGAGACTGACAAGATACCTGACAGCACTCTGAGCCCGCCGTTCACCCAGGGCAAGGTTATACTCATTTGTACCACGGGGGTCAGTATTACCTTCAATCCTTACCATAAGTTCAGGCCTCTGTTTAAGAAACGCTGCGTTTTTTTCAATCCGGCTCACCTGATCACCTTCTATCACAGACTCATCAAAGGCAAAATATATCGGCACCATGGGTCCGCTGGTCCTGCCTTCTGTAATAACAAACGCTTCCTCAACTGTTTTATCCAGAGGCTCGGCAACCCCCAACTCTTCCGTAACTTCCACAGGCTCAGGTTCAATCACTTTTTTAGCACAACCACTTAAAAAAATACTAAGAAAAACAACTGACACTGTCAAACATAATAACACTGCAATTTTTTTCATCTCTTCCTCCATAAAAATTTAAAAGAAAACAGGAATATATCCAATATAAAACCCTGTTTGGGCAGAAAAAAAGCTTACAGATGAGAACAATTCCCATATAAACTTTGACTTTCAAATATATAAATACCCTATAATGTACTCCACTGAATAAGGAATACAAGATTTTTTTCATCATCTATAATAGAATGACGATAGAATTCCTTTCTTATAAAAAAACTGCAAATAAAAACAATCCTCACAAAAAAATGGAAATTGCGATACAATAAATTAACTTGCAAAACAAGCCCGGCCCTTCTAAATTTATTTTTTTTCAGGGAAACACCATGCCCTTCGGATAAAAATCCAGACAGACATCAACAGTTTTCACAAAAAAAAATTTTCCCGATACATTAAAAGAGTACAGAGTACAGGCTGAATAAAGACCTTTAAGCTATATTCTGCACATCATCATAACAAAATAAAAGCAAAAGAAGAGACTTATCCCAGTGAAACCCAAAAAAAACACTGCCATACAGGCAGCAAACAAGTTGGTCTGCAGCAACCGGTTCGGAACATTTTTCGGGCTTTCCCAGGAATTTTTTGACAAGGTATGGGGACAACTTGAAGATCCAAACGGTAATTCAGTTGTTTATATTTCCATGGAAATAGGTGCAGAGCCGGATGTATTTTACCCGCTGCTTAACTTCATGCGAAACCAGGGAATAAATACCAGTGATGACCCCAAGATAAAAAAAATTATTCAAAAATACCTGCACGGGCCAAGAAAAATACCTAATTACAGCGGCGGTCTCGGGGTTCTTGCCGGGGACACACTCAAAAGCTTTGCCGACCTCCATATTCCTGTAATGGCTGTCAGCATGATGTACAGGAAGGGATATTTTTCCCAGTTTGTCGATTCCAAAGTTGGCCAGATTGACCAGCAAACCCAGTGGAACCCTGAAAAGACTCCTACCCTTTTTCAATTAGCCAATCCGGACAACCCTGAGTTTCCGCTCGCAATCACTGTGCCTTTTTATAACGGTAAAGATGAAGCAGACAAAATAAAGGCGGAAGTATGGATGAAAATGGAAATATCCGGAAATCTGGATTTTGTCGTCCCTGAGTTTCTCATTGATTACAGTCTACCCTCTTCACCGGCCTGGATTAGAGAGGCCGCCGATCAGCTTTACTGTGCCAAAACAACGACAGTCAAGGCCAACCAGCGACGAATGCTTGGTTCATGCGTATTGCCGCTCATGCACGCCCTCGGCTTCACCGCCCACACCCTTCATCTTAATGAACAACATGGTGTTGCCGTTACCATAGAGCTGATCCTCCGTGATCTGAAAAAAAATTTTGGCAGCAATTATCAGATCAGTGACAATGACATCATAAATGCCGCAAAGACTGTCGCCAACCGGATTGTCTATACCATCCACACCCCGGTTAAAGCTGGCCATGACCGGTTTCCAAGGGAAATGTACTCGACAATCAGCGGCGGCTTGTACCAGCGAATATTAAACTTACTGGCAAAGGATGATGAATCTCCAGGTGAATATAACTTCACCTCCCTTGCCATGCGGGTCAACCGGGCGGTGAACAGTGTCAGCCGATTACACCGGGATGTCACCCGTAAACAATTTCCCGAGATAAAAGACAAAATCACCGCTGTCACCAACGGGGTACACCACCTGACCTGGATCAGTGATACCCGGAGCCGGGCATTTGACAATATTCGAGAACTTGACAACTGGCGAGACGACCCGGGTGTTTTCGCCAACCTTCCCGACAAACCTGACCAGCTTATAACTGCCCTGCACCAGGCCTGGCAAGAGGACAATCGGTCTCTTATCGACTATATAAACGAAATGCTGACCCGGCACAGAAACCAGATGCAGGAGACCTGGATTGATCCGCCCAACTATCTGTCCCGCCTGTCTGAGGTACAGACACTTCAACCCGGGGTGTTTTCGTTTGGATTTGCCCGCAGGTTCTCCACCTATAAACGGGCTGACCTGATATTTGACGACATTGACTCTCTATCTTCAATTCTTGTTAAAAACAACTGGCCGGTCAACTTCATTTTTTCAGGCAAAGCTCACCCGGCCGACGAACCCGGCAAGTCAGTATTAAAACTGCTTCTCGATAATCAGCAGGAACTTTTCCAGAAAAGTAATGGCCTGGCAAAACTTATCTTCATACCTGGATATGATATGCTTATTGCCAAGATGATGATCTCCGGTGTTCATGCCTGGCTAAACAGCCCCAAACGCCCCCTGGAGGCCTCTGGAACCAGCGGCATGAAGGCCGCATTGAATGGTGTTCCCAATATCAGTGTCATGGACGGATGGTGGGTGGAAGGATACCATGGTGGACAAACCGGTTGGAAATTTGGCTTCGAAGGTGAAGTGGATGAAGCCGATTTGAGCGAGTCACCTGATTCACTTCTGTATGCGGAAGACTCAAGCTCTTTCTACAAGCTGTTACCGGAGGTGCTTTCCATGTTTTACGAAGATCACAATAAATATCTTGAAATCAGCATCAACAACCTGCGCCTGAATGTACCTATATTCAATACCCATCGCATGGCGGCGGAATATGTTACGAAATACGACATACAACTTGACCAGAAAACAACGGCTGGAGTTAAACATTTTCAACAGCTATACAGAAGTGATTTGTAGACTGTTAACCGTTAGCGGGTTAACAGTTAGCTACGCAGCTTACGCTTATCTTCCACAAACATAAATTAATTTTAAAAGGAGTACTTATAATGGCTCGTCACATGAACCCAGGCGGCTCCGCCAACAAAACCATTGATGCCATTGACCGAAAAAGGGAACGGGAGAGGAACTTCATGCTCCGCAAGGCCAGGGAAAATGCGTTGGAATTATCCACAGCCCTGGTTCAACGGTTACTTGATACCCATATCATCGAAACCAACTCTGACCAGGCCATCCGTGAAGTAATGGAAAAACAGCTTCTGAAGATGAGCGACATGGAAGAGTTTGATATGCAGTTTAAGATAGCACCCATCCGAAACCTGACCACAGACCCAAACATTCTCAGCCTGTTCATCACCCAGTTCATCATTGAAGACCTTCTGGAGCACCCGAATATTCTTGATGTTTTCGGTGATGACATTGATGTATATAACGCTGTTGACTCCATTTTCTCGAAAATTAGACCACTATAAACAATAACGAAACATAACTATTATACGCCCCATGACCACAGGACTGTCCAGTCAAAAACAAAAACTTCCCAGCCTGGTATTTGCCAACCGGCAAGGTGAAATAATTGATTATGACGGTCTCCTCATGGCGGGTGCCAGCGGAGAAAATTTCAGATGCCCGGAACCGGAAACATTAATTCTCCTCCCTGAAAGCAGCGAATTTTTTGTTTTGCCTGCCCGATTGCCAGTCGGCATAGATCCGGAAACCCACGAACCCGCCCTGCTTGACACAAACCCCTACAGACCAGGAGAAGAAATTCTGGCAGTGGCAGCCTTTATGGCTCCGGCCCACACCGCCATATACACGGCAGCTTACCAGACAAGAGAAAACGCACCCCGCCTGCCGCTTTTTGCCTACACCGCAGTGGGTTGGATGAATAATAAGTTTTATGTTACCGGCTTTAGAAGCGATAATGATATCCGCCAGGACCCCTGTCAGTTCGACCAGAAAACAATCAACCGGAAAACCAAAGAAAAATTAGACCGATTCCCTGATAACCGACTCATCCAGCATCTTGGTAAATGCTGCCTTACCTATGGCTGCCCTGCTGCCCGAAACTTTTTTTCAGGCCGCTGGGAGGCACCTCTGCCCTGCTCCCCCGTCTGTAATGCCTCCTGCCTTGGCTGTATATCACTGCAGCCATCAGGATGTTGTCCATCCACTCAGGATAGAATAAAATTTATCCCCAGCCCTGCCGAGCTTGCAGAAGTTGCTGTCAATCACCTGGAAACCGCCCCAACCCCTGTGGTCAGCTTCGGTCAGGGATGTGAAGGGGAACCTCTTCTCCAGGCTGAAACCATGATTGCAGCCATAAAAAAAATAAGAGGGAAAACAAAGAGGGGAACCATCAATCTTAACAGCAATGGCAGTCTGCCTGAAGCTGTAATGAAACTGGCTGAATCCGGACTTGATTCCATCCGTATATCTGTAAACAGTGCCCGAAAAATATATCATCACCGCTACTATCACCCAAAAGGATTTTCCTTTGCAGATGTCCGCCGCTCAATACGGATCATTAAGGATTTTAATCGCCATGTCTCGTTAAATTATTTTATTCTGCCCGGATTCACCGATGACCCCGCAGAATTTCAAGCCCTGTGTGAACTGATAGAGACGGATAAACCAGATCTCATTCAGCTCCGCAATCTTAATATTGACCCTGAATTTTACCTGAAAAACA
>CAZHPX010000094.1:0-5723 GCA_964534785.1 uncultured Desulfobulbaceae bacterium
CCCGCCAGCAGTATGATCAGGATATCCGCAAACCGGTTGCCGAATTCCTGGAAAAAAAGATGGAGACCAGTCGGATTCGCTGCATAGTTACAGTTTACGGAGTACCTCTTAAAATCGGCCCGGGAAAAGAGGAAGCTGGGAAAAACAGGGAAACCAGCCGGGCGGCCGTTGATTCAGAGCTGGCTCTGGTATTAAACGATGATTATCCCCTCTCCTGGTGGCAGCCAAACCCCTATTTCATAGGTTTCAGGAACAGAAAAGACCTTCTCGGCAAAGACAAGGTTCTCATGGTCAGCCGCTTAGACGGCCCTGACCCCGCCACGGTGTACAGAATTATTAAAGACAGTATTATTACAGAGAGAAGGGGCCTGAAAGGACGAGCCTGCTTTGATGCCCGCTGGCCGAAACCGGAAGAAAAGAAAAAGGGGGAACTAAGAGGTTACAAACTCTATGACGCATCAATCCACCATGCCGCATATTTATTAAAAAAAAGCTCCCGGATTGAAGTTACCCTGAACAGCCGGGAAGAGCTGTTCGGTTCCGGGGAATGTGAGCAGCCCGCCCTGTACTGTGGCTGGTACAGCCTGGCCGACTATAAGGATGTGTTTGCCTGGCAGCGGGGAGCAGTGGCATACCATATTGCCAGCAGCGAGCTTGCCACCCTTAAAGAAGAACGAAACCTCTGGGGCCAGCAGATGCTGAAAAAAGGTGCTGCCGCTGTAATCGGCCCGGTCTATGAGCCTTTTGTCCAGGGATTTCCATTCCCTGATATCTTTTTCAAGAGCTTAAGCGAAGGATATCTGACCTTGGGCGAAGCCTACCTGATCAGCATACCATATTTTTCCTGGCAGATAATCCTGATCGGCGATCCACTCTATATGCCGTTTCAACCTGAATAATGGCAAGCACTCAAGCCCGGCTGCCGTAGGCGACTCTTGCAGCCAGCCTTGATCACTTTCATCTGCAGCACAGGTAAGAGAGCTAACGGATTCAGGATTATGTTTGGTAAGAGCCCCTCTGGGGAGAAAGGAAAATATCGGCGGAACCGGGGCGTTGGCCCAGCAAGAGTGTTTATCGGGGGTAAAGAAAAAAGCCCCGGTTCCGGTAAAATAATGCAGGTTAAAACCCGCTGTTTTTTTGTATCGGGAAAATATCTGCCCCCAGGGCATTATGTTCATCCCTTCATTGTACTCTTTCAAAGGATACTTAACCATGCTTTACAAACAGAGAAAAGACGAATTACGCAAACAACCAAAAACCTGGCTGATTACCGGCGTTGCCGGGTTCATAGGTTCGAATCTTCTTGAAACCCTGCTCAAACTTAACCAGCAGGTTGTTGGTCTTGATAATTTTTCCACCGGTTTTCAACATAATCTTGACGAAGTACGAAAACTGGTAAGTGAAATTCAGTGGAATAAATTCAATTTTATCAAAGACGATATCCGTGATATTAAAACCTGCCAGGCAACATGTAAAGGAGTAGATTTTGTTCTCCACCAGGCAGCCCTTGGCTCCGTCCCCCGCTCCATTGAGGACCCGATAACCACCAACGAAAATAACATCTCCGGTTTCCTCAACATGCTGGTTGCTTCCCGGGATGCCAAAGTTAAACGAATGGTCTATGCCGCCTCAAGCTCGACCTATGGAGATCATCCTGATCTCCCCAAAGTAGAAGATAACATCGGCAACCCGCTTTCTCCTTATGCTGTAACCAAGTTAGTTAATGAACTCTACAGCAAAGTATTTGCCCGTACCTATGGTTTCAAGACCACAGGACTTCGTTATTTCAATATATTCGGCCAGCGGCAGGACCCGGACGGAGCCTATGCCGCAGTTATTCCCAAATGGTTCGCCGGGCTGCTGCAAGAAGAAACCGTGTACATCAATGGCGACGGAGAGACAAGCAGGGATTTTTGTTTTATTGACAACTGTGTCCAGGCAAATATCATGGCAGCCACTGCAAAAAATGATGACTCTGCCGATCAGGTCTATAATGTGGCCTTTGGCAAACGAACTACCCTGAATGAGCTGTATGAGCTAATCAAAACCCGGATGACAGAAAAATTCCCTGCCGCAGAAAATGCCAAACCAGTATACCGGGATTTTCGGACCGGTGATGTCCGCCACTCCCTGGCCGATATCAGCAAGGCCCGGCAATTGATTGGTTATAAACCGCAATACTCTATCGAACAGGGACTTGACAAGGCCGCCGCCTGGTATATCAACAGATTTCAGTAAAGGTTAATTCAACCTGCATTCCACGAGTCTACTCTCGAAATCTACGCCTACCGACATCCTCCTGCCTTTTCTTCTGATTCACCTCCGGCACTCACCAGTCTATTAAGCCATATTCCTTCTATAGCCGGTGAGTGCCGGATGGTGAGTGCCGGAGAATTTCTCCTTCATTTTGCCGGGATAAAATGTTACTATTTCCAGAATTGCTTTGTTCTGTTTCTTAAGCAACACATAAGAATAGCAGTCTGATCATGCCGACAACCTTAAAATTTCAAAACCGGAAAACAGAGAATCAAACCAAAATGACAGCACATCAATACGACGAATCAAAAATCAAAACCTTAAGTTCTCTTGAGCATATCCGCAAACGACCGGGCATGTATATCGGTCGTCTCGGTAACGGTTCCCATCAAGATGACGGCATTTATATTCTTATCAAGGAGATCATAGACAATGCCGTTGACGAATATATCATGGGGTATGGCAAGCGGGTTGAAATCTTCCTTGATGACAGGCGATGCCGGGTCAGGGATTACGGACGGGGTATCCCGCTCGGTAAAATTATTGATTGCGTGTCGGTTATAAATACCGGTGCCAAATACAACACCGATGTTTTTCAGTTTTCGGTGGGCTTAAACGGAGTAGGTACCAAAGCGGTGAATGCCATGTCATCTCTGTTTACGGTTACGACTTTTCGTGATGGCAATTACGGCAAAGCCATTTTTGCACGGGGAAAAGTGATCGGTGAAGAGCAGGGAACAACAGAAGACCAGGACGGTACTTTAATTGAGTTTCTCCCTGATAGTGAGTTATTTCCTGAATATAACTACGACCCAAAATTTATAGAGCAGCGACTCTGGAGATATGCCTATCTCAACGCCGGACTCAGTCTTTACTTTAACGATAACCGCTATTATTCAGAAAAAGGTCTGCTTGATCTTCTTGGCAGAGAAGTCAATGCAGAGGCAGCCACCTACCCTCCCCTTTATTTTACAGCGAAAAATCTTGAATTTGCCTTTACCCATACCGACGACTACAGTGAAATTTATTTTTCCTTTGTCAACGGCACCTATACCAGTGAAGGCGGCACCCACCTTTCAGCTTTCCGGGAAGGAATCCTTAAAGGGGTCAATGAATTTTCCGGTAAAAAATATAATGGTAAAGATGTGCGGGACGGCATTGTCGGTGTTCTTGCTCTCAAGGTGCAGAACCCGGTTTTTGAGTCTCAAACCAAGAACAAATTGGGAAACACTGATATTCGCGGCTGGATAGTAAACAAAGTGCGGGATGCAGTTTCGACCCATCTCTATAAATTTCCAGAAACCGCGGAGCTTCTGCTCAATAAAACCCAGCACAATGAACGGGTTCGCAAAGAATTACAATCGGTTCGCCGGGAAGCCAAGGCAAAAGCAAAAAAAATTGCCCTGAAAATTCCCCAACTCAAAGACTGCAAGTACCATCCCGCCCGTAACAGACCCTCAAAAGAGGGGCGGGAGAATATGGTCTTCATTACAGAAGGCCAATCAGCCGCCGGCTCGATTGTCTCTTCCCGCGATCCCATGACCCAGGCGGTATTCTCCCTGAAAGGAAAACCAATGAATGTCTTTGGCCAGAGGCTTGATCTTTTATACAGAAACGATGAGATGTATGCATTGATGCGGGCTCTGGACATTGAGGATTCCATGGCATCTCTTCGTTTTGACAAGGTTATCCTTGCCACCGATGCGGATGTGGACGGACTCCATATCCGCAACCTGCTTCTTACATTTTTTCTTCATTATTTTGAATCACTTATCAAACGGGGCCATGTTCATATTCTCGAAACTCCCATTTACCGGGTCAGAAACAAAAAGAAAACCATCTATTGCTACTCTGATAAAGAGATGAACAAGGCTGTCCATGCCCTTAAAGGGCGGGGAAAGGCTGATAAAAGTGCAGAGGTAACCAGATTTAAAGGATTAGGTGAAATTTCCCCGCCTGAATTCAAACAGTTTATCGGAGAGGATATGCGATTAAGACCGGTTCATATTGATTCTTTAAGTGAGGTGAAAAAAGTTCTTAAATTTTATATGGGCAAGAATACCCTGGAGAGAAAAGAATATATTATGAATCATTTAAGCCCTGAGCCGGTTATGATAAGCGATGGGTGAAAAATAAAAAATACTCCTGAATAAAGTGTGTATCATAAACCATTCAGGCTTTAAACTGGTTGGATAATTAATGAGCGACGAGATTAAAAAAGAACAAAATCAGGAAAACAAGGGAAAACTGCATCAACTCTTTGACGATAATTTCCTTGATTATACCTCTTATGTGATCCGGGAACGGGCAATCCCTGATGTAGATGACGGTCTCAAACCGGTGCAGCGGCGGTTATTACAGACTCTGCACAATATGGATGACGGTCGTTACCACAAGGTGGCCAATGTGGTCGGTGAAACCATGAAATTACATCCCCATGGGGATCAATCTATTTTTGCCGCCCTGGTTAATCTGGCCAACAAAGGTTTTCTAATTGACCGGCAGGGAAACTTCGGTAACATCTTTACCGGAGATCAAGCTTCTGCGGCAAGATATATTGAGTGTCGTCTCTCACCTCTGGCAATAGAGACCATGTTTAACAAGGATATTACCAGCTTTATTGATTCCTATGATGGCCGGATGAAAGAACCGGTTACCCTGCCCGCAAAGATCCCGCTCCTGCTTGCTCTCGGTGCCGAAGGCATTGCCGTTGGTATGGCCACCAAAATAATGCCCCATAACTTCTCAGAACTGCTGCAGGCTCAAATTGATTATCTAAGCGGCAGGGATTTCAAGCTGTATCCGGATTTCCACAGAGGCGGTATCGTTGATATCAGTGAGTATGGCCACGGTAACGGAAAGATTCGCTGCCGGGCAAAAATGAAGAAGAAAGACAGCAAAACCATTATCATAGAGGAACTGCCCTACAATATCACCACCCAGTCCCTGATTGATTCGGTGGAAAAGGCGGTAAAAAACTCTAAACTGAAAATTTCGTCAATAAACGATTATACCGCTGAAACTGTGGAAGTTGAAATCAAACTTCCCAGAGGAGTACAGGCAGAGGAAACCATTGATGCCCTGTACGCATTCACAGATTGCGAGGTCAGTGTATCACCCAACTGAATGGTTATCAAAGATAACATGCCGTGTCAGTTGGAGGTAGAAGAAATTCTTCGCCGCAACACGGACAAGCTCCTTGAATATCTGCAAAAAGAACTTGAAATAGAATTAGGCCGACTCGAAGAAAAACTGCACGCAAGAAGATTGGAACAGATTTTTATTGAAGAACGGCTCTATAAACAGATTGAAGAGGAGACCATATATTCGGCGGTGGTTAATGCGGTTCTCAAATCATTGCTTCCGTTTGCGGATGAATTGGACAGGGCAGTCAACAAAGAGGATGTGGAGAAACTTCTCGAAATTAAAATCCGCCGGATTTCCCGCTATGATATAAACCGACAGGA
>CAZHPX010000095.1:0-5695 GCA_964534785.1 uncultured Desulfobulbaceae bacterium
CGCAGTACCTCTTTTAAGATCACGCTCCACTTTTCTGCCAAGCAGCAGATCATAATATTTGGGCGGCAAACCCGATCCCGGCCGTATTGCCCGCAGATTATCCTTTGTGAACCTCTCTCCCTTTTTCATGTCCATGACCACATACAATGAGCGGCGACCTTTCAGTGATTGTTTTTCATCCGGAGCAGCACCGTAAACCACATGTCCCAATGCCTGCCAGGCTCGCTTACTTTCAACCACCAACGCCCTCATTTCATCAGGTTCCATTGAGAAGGCTGCATCCACCCCGCCTTCAGCCCGAGATAGAGTAAAATGTTTTTCGATAACTGTGGCACCCAGTGCCACACCTGCCACCGCGGCACCTATGCCCAATGTATGGTCGGACAACCCCACCTGACATTTGAAAAGCTCACCCATATGGGGAATGGTCATCAGGTTGGTATTGGCCGGGGCAGCGGGATAGGTGCTTGTACACTTTAGAAGGATGATATCATTGCAGCCCGCCCCGCGTGCGGCTCGCACCGTTTCGTCCAACTCGGCAACCGTGGCCATACCGGTGGAAATGATCATGGGCTTACCGGTGGCAGCCACTTTTCTTATAAGCGGAATATCCGTGTTTTCAAAGGCCGCTATTTTATAGCATGGCACATCAAGAGACTCCAGAAAATCCACCGCCGTCCCGTCAAAAGGCGTGCTGAAACCTGTCAACCCCAATTCCCTGCACCTGTCAAAAACAGGCTTATGCCACTCCCACGGTGTATAGGCTTTTTGATAAAGACCGTATAACGACTGCCCCCTCCACAAACTGTCCACCTGGTCTATGAAAAATTCACCTTCCTCGATATTAAGCGTCATGGTGTCCGCCGTATAGGTCTGCAGTTTCAGGGCCTGGACTCCAGCCTCGGCCGCTGCTTCCACTATTTTTATTGCCCGCTCCAGTGACTGATTATGGTTGCCGGACATTTCGGCGATGATAAATGGCGGGCAGTCCCGACCAATCTTGCAGCCTCCAATATTAGTAATTAAACAGTGTCTCATACTTGTCCACCGCTGATAGTCGGATATTATGGCGATTATGTTTGTCGTAAAATAGAGATAAAATCAACAGTCAACTCATCGAGATTATTGATCTTAAATTCAGCTTCATACTGCTCATCGTTTTTTACCGTGCTACACTGACCGGTATAAACTCTTACTGTTCTAAACCCAAACGGTTTTATTCCCACAAAATCTTTAGAAGAATTATCACCAATATAAACTATCTTATTAGGATCAATTTTTTCTCTCTTCACTATCTTGGAAAAACAATACGGAGACGGCTTGGCATGTATCAAGCCATACTGGTGAGTAACATAGCACTGTTTAATTGGCTTAACATTGTACAGCCCAAGGGCAGTCAGCTTGTTTTTTTGCACAACTTTATTGCCATCGGTGACAATATATAGCGAATAACCAGCGAATCTTTGCAGGCAATTGGCAGCCTCATTATACAATTCTATTTTGGGCTGATGAGTTCGATAAATACCTACGCACCGGCGGACAAGATTTATGCTGAAGATACCCAATGAGCTGAAAACAATATCAAAAATATCGGAACGACCCTTCTCTAACTGTCGTTCAAGCAAAAGAAACACATCAGAACTACATATTCCATATTCAGATTCAATAAAATCCGCTACCACTGCAAATCCACTACGAACATAAGAAAGCTCGTCGAAAAGTGTATCATCAAGATCAAAAACCAGAATCATGAATAACCAAGTCCTCCGCATGCCTTATTTGGATGAGATTTTTTTTGGTTCTCAAAAAAGGATATTTGCTGATGTCTTCCCCCTGGCTTTCAAGCAAAAACCAGTAAAAAGAATCAAGTCCCACCGCCAGGCTCAAGGTGGAAGCACCACCAAACCGGCAATTACACTCAATCAAATGAAAAGAACCACTATGATCCTCAAGAACCTGAAAAACAAGATGCCAACGCAAATTAAGAATATTGGCTACATAAAAGCATATTTTTTCCAATTCAGGTTTGTGGACAGTTGTTGAAATCTGTGATTCACCATTAACAACCATATCACGGGAACGGACGACACCACCTTTATGCCGCCCATCACCGGCAATATAAACATCCACACTGTATTCCCTTCCCTTGATATATGGCTGGTAAACAGGAGCAGCCAAACCTGATGCAAACTTGACAGCATCTTCTCGAGATATATCTAAGGCAATTTTCAGGGAGCCTGCACCATATTGCTCCTTTACCACATAAGATGAAGAAGTAATCCCGTCAGGATCGATGGCGGCAGGTATAACTTGTATCTCCTGGATATCCCGCAGTGCTTCGTAAAATAACAGTTTATCACTACATATTTCTACCCCA
This sequence comes from uncultured Desulfobulbaceae bacterium, assembly GCA_964534785.1. GTDB lineage: Bacteria > Desulfobacterota > Desulfobulbia > Desulfobulbales > Desulfobulbaceae > DRLX01. Next base: position 2,378 of record CAZHPX010000095.1, read on the forward strand.
GACAGATCAGACACCATTACCGCAATTCCATTTGCGGACAATTTATCACGGTTCCGGGCGAAATAGGCCAATTCCCCATCTCTGGTCGGAACGATGACATTGATATCATTACATCGGCAGAAAAGTACAAGGTTATCTATGTTCAATTGATCGATTTCAGGCATATGCCAAAATTCATCGACAAAATATCTACCTATGCATTGATTATCTGAGTCGCCCCCGAATATCGTGAATTTATTAGTCAGTTTCTCAACGCTTTGCCGCAGTACCCGTAACAACGGAACCTTTCTGGAGATACTGGTTACCAATATATTAACCGTGCAATACTCATCAACTCTGGACTTACTTCTTCCCCTTTCATGGCCAATTAGCACAGGAATAACATCTTCTATTTGTCTGTCAGGTTGCCATGCTGTACTGGATATAAATTTACCCATATCTGCCTGGGAGGCTTCATATGCTATGTCATCACTTTGTACATTACTTATTTTCAAATCAGGAAAGTACATCCTCAAGACTGACACAACTTCACTTATCCGTCGGGCATTATCATTGCCAAGATTAACGACTCCGGTTATTCCAGGTGCTGCCAATCGCAACAACCCCTCAGCAACCTCAGAAGCATAAATGTAGTCAAAAAGCCCCTCTTCTTTGAAAATAGTTATTCCCTCTCCAGTAAGAAGAGTCCTTATCCAGCGTGAAATAATATCTTGTGATTCCTTACCGTAGCTCCTGAATATCCTTGCGGACACAGCTTCAAAAGATGTTTCTGGAAAAGAGGTTAAAAACTTCAATTCCATTTCATGCAAAAACTTCGCAACTCCGCAGATATTTCTTGGTAAAATATTGTCGGTTTCCTTTAGCCTGTAAGCATTATCAGCAGGTTGATCAGAACTGTAGAGATGAGGATCGTAAACAAGGTAACTGGAAGCAAAAACAACTTTTTCAAGGGTAGGACAACTCTTCAATATACTAATTAGATGATGGCTTAACCTGATATTGTGGTGATAATTCTCATCCCAGAAGCCATAAGTTTCTATGGATCGTTCGAATGTGGCAGCAAGGTGAAAAAAATATTCAGGGGAAAAATCCAATAATTCCCGCCTGTCAATAAAATTAAGATCTCCCTGTCTATAAATAACCTTTTCTGGAAAATCTTTCGGCTTTGGTTTCAAGTCTCCAATAAAGATCTCCGCTCCCTTTTTTAGAAGATTATCCGTCAAGACTTTGCCTATTACCCCGGCACCACCGCTGATAAAAACTCTTTTCCCGTTGAACATGTAATCACTCCTGTCGCAGGCAACTGTGAATCAAAGAATCTGCATAGTTGCTGTCAATAAGCACATGATCTTTCAATCGTACTTCAAGTTCAAACCCGTTACTTTCCAAAGTAAATATGTGATAATCACGAATATCATATGTTTCGGTATAAAGCCTGTGCAACTTCAGACATCCAAAAGCCACACCTTTAATAAAAGCCAAAAAGCATCCAAAATCACTAACATAGGAATGGGCTGGGTAATTATCCTCATGAACTACCTTGCCAAGATATGACACCTCTCCCTTTTTAACCTCCCAGTCAATATGAACAACCCCTCCATAGCCGATAAATTTGTTTTGAAACAGAAAACTAAACAGAATCTGCTCCGGGTGTGGAGAAGAAAAGGAAGGTTTGATTACATTGTCATAATAACGCCTCTGCATTTCTCTGGTAAGGGGAGCTTTCTGCCGGAGGATACTCAACTGCTTATTACGCAATTCCATTATCGGGAAAATATCATTTTCCCGCAGAGAGACAATCGAATATTCTCCATGGTTAAATTCTTGTCTGTCAAGACATCGATAAATATTCATATTTTAATCAGTATATAATCTAATTTATACATTTTCTGTTAAATATCAGCATTGGACAGAGGTCTCATTAATACGGTAATGTTGCGCCCCATACCACACACAGCCAATGCCTGATAAAATGAATGATATGCTTCCATTCCTCGTGCGGCAAGCAATAAATCCATCCTCAGGCGGGCATGGTGGGCATTTTTGCCTTTCGACCTGTCTTTTACATAGTTGGTACCGGGGTGAAACAAAAACATATCAATGGGAAAATCAGCAAACATATCAACAAGTTCATAGCCACAATGTGCCGCAATTTTTCTTATACTGTCAATATTGAAATAATACAAATGCTCAGGTGGAGTAAACCAATATTCTTCGTCAACCACACCCAACTCTTTTGCTGTTTTCTGCAGATCACTGTAATCGTTGGGTACAGTAACTGCTACAATACCGCAAGGTTCAAGGATATTCTTTGTTTTTTCAAGCAATCCGGGAGGATCAACAACATGCTCCAGTACATTTTGCATAACACAAACCCCAAAACGCCTGCCATCCACAAAATAGCCCTGCAGTATATTGTAAGCATCTCCAAATTCTATTTTGTCAACCAATTCACTGTGCATGTTATGCACAGCAAATCTACTAAAATCAATGCCGTTTACATGATACCCTTTTTCACTCGCAGCCTTTAGCAGGAAACCTTCACCACACCCTACCTCCAGCAAAGAAAGTCCATCATCGAACAAAGTAGATACTTTCCCCAAGGCATACAACATAAGGTCAGCTCTAAGCCGCCGATGAGAAATCTCTTCCTCTGAATATTCATGTTCATAAGATGAATTAGACGAGGTCTTCTGATAATAAGTTTCAGCGTAGAATTCTGCCAGCTCACCTGGTGAGGGTAAAGGAAAAACCGATATTGCACCATAATCGGTTTCCCTTATTTTAAAATTTTTAGATGACATGACAACCATTGACAAAATAACACTTAATTAAATTAATCAGTAAGTACCAGATTTTCCTAAAACAACTCATATATCATTCTATGATTATATATGACATTAAAGGATTAAGAGGCGATCTGGTAATCCTGTATCTGTCGAGCCCAAAAACCTCTCTTAAGGCCGTAGTCTCGCCCGGAAAAACATGACAATTTAACTCATCGAATCCTATTATACTCCCTTTGGTCAGATGGGGCGTTATCATTTCAAGACATCGTTTGGTTGGCTCATAAAGATCAAAATCAAAATAGGCGAAAGCTATAATGGTCTCCGGGTGTTCTTGCAAATAACACTCAAGTGTAACAGAAGCATCTCCCTTGATTAACTCAAATTTTTTGATATGTGCGATCGGGCTTTCCTGTTCATGACATGACAAAACTTTTTCTAAATATTTTTCATACCCCTCGGTAACAGAATATGCACCTTTAGTCATGACATCTGCAGAACCGTCCTTCTCGTGTACAGTTGGAAAACCGCT
>CAZHPX010000096.1:0-3104 GCA_964534785.1 uncultured Desulfobulbaceae bacterium
GATATCCATCATAATCATGCTGGTAAATAATTCCTCTACAGCATCCACAATTTCAGGAACAATCTCAAGAAAATTTTCCACTATATCTCTCCAGAGTGATTTCCACATCCTTCATCAGTTCCATATTATATAATATGAAAAATACAGAACAAAATAGACATTAGTTAAAAAAACCAGCAGAAGTTTCTACATTCTACATTAACGACCCCAGAGACTCATTAACCTTGTCTGGAGTAAAAGGTTTTTTCAAAGCACCGACAGCACCAAGACTTTTGGCTTCGCCGATGATATCCTCTCCGGTTTCGGTTGAAATCATAAAAACCGGAATATCCTTGATTCCGTCTCGGATGCTTTTTTCGCGCAGAAATTCTATACCATTCATATTTGGCATATTTATATCGCTGAAAACTATATCAATATTTTCTTTTTCCAGTACCTCAAGAGCTTCCAGGCCATCCCCCGCCTCAAATATATCACCAAAATCAAGGCCTGCCTGACGAAGGGAACGGGTAACAATTTTACGCATAGTACTTGAGTCATCAATAATCAATACATTCTTTGCCATTAATCTTTCTCCTCTCTTGCAAAACAAAACAGATAAACAATATTATTTTTCATATTAACCATCTAACATTAAGACTTAATCCTGACCAGAAAACAAAACAATACATATTACGGCTATCATATGATTTATATCAGTTTAAACACATTGAAAGCAAGTTTTCTTAAAAAATAAATTTAATATATCTTCCATCCTGCTGTCAAAATATTGTCACCAGAGGGGAGAGTAATTGAAAAAATAAGTCCCGGCTTCCTGCATATCGTACTGGAATTAATAGTTAATTTTCGCATGGAATGTCAATTGCAAGACAGTCGTAAACAGCAGATAAATAATTACGGATTTTTTTAGAATAATGATTAAAAAACAAAAATACAGGCATTTTTGTTTACAGGTGATATTTGCAGTATCTATTACTGTCAACCTTTCCTTACCAGGTTCTGTTTTTGCCGTTGCCATATTAGATACAGTTTCCCAAATAAACAATCAGGACAAAACCAGATTGTTTTTGCGTTTTTCAGAACTTCCCCTATGGGAGCGGGAGGACAGCAGCAGGCGTCTCAGCTTGACCTTCCACGAGACCATTCCCGGAGAAGGGATGAAAATATTATCCGGTGATGAAAGGATGGTAAAAATGGTCAGTCGAAAACATCTGAACAATCTCCATACCTCTTTTTACTTTCGCTATCCACCTCAAAAAATAACAGTTCAGGAAAAAAAGGAAAGCAACACTCTGATTATCGACATTCTTCCCGGCAGTCCTCTCATCACCCGCCATCCGGAACTTGCCAGACTCGGCGGTATCACTATCCTCAGGCGGCCGGAAATAGACTTCACCAACCCTGTCCATATCTCTCGGTATGGGGATAACTGGAGACTTTTTATTAAAGAATATGAAAGTGAAGTAAAAATAGAACCGGGCATCATACCAACCATGCCCCCTTTCCCTTTTGCAGCCCATATGCCCCCTCCACTTTCAGTTGACAAGTGGCTTCCAGAGCCAGTCCGGCAATTATGCAAAGAAAATAAATGGCAGCAGGCGGCTGCAGATATCCGCCAGTTACTGGAAACTGAACCGGACGAAGATAAAAGAAATCGTCTTCTTCTTACATACGCTGAAACTCTTGTTCGCAGCGGCAATTATAACGAGCCAGATAGACTTCTTCGCAAAATCCTCCTCAACCGTCCCGCCCCTGCAATAGAAAAATTAACCAGACTGCTCTATGCCTACACCGCTGTATTTAATAAAGATCCCCATCTTGCCCGGATGGAATTAATAAAATCAAAGACACAGTTCAAGACAGATTCTTCCCTTATGCCATACCTTAACATTTTTCAGGCTGAACTTGCCCTGATGACGGCTCAGATAGAAGAAGCATCCGAAATCCTGCAAAGAGATAATGTTGCCTATGCAGGCAGGGTTGGAATAATGCGATTATTACGCCAGGCCGATGTCTATTACAGTAGCGGTAATACGGCAAAAGCCCTGGTAGCTTACCGAAAACTTGAAAAACAGCAGCAGGGAGCGATAAACAACTGCCCGGCCTCATTATCTAAGTTCAGCAATGCCCTCTACATCTACAGCCTTTACGAAGAGGCCGCAATCCATTACCAGCAACTGGTAAACCAGACAATAAACAGCCCCTGGCAACCACTTGCCATGTTCAGGCTTGCCATGAGCCGAATAAATGCAAATGATAAAATGATTAGAATTCGTCCCCTGCTTGCCCGTATCCAGACAGCATTTACAGATAGTGAAGGCGGGTACAGGGCAGCCCTCAAGGAAAATGATCTTCAGTTTCTTGAAGGAAGGATAAAAAATGACGAGGCAATTAAAAACTATGGTCAGCTTGGTGAAACAGCACCGACAGCCAGTCTCCGGGAAGAAGCATTCATAAAACAGGCCATGGTCAATGCACTGGCCGGTAATCATGAAGCAAGTGTCCGACAGGCCATGGCTGTGGTCCGGGATTTCAGAAAAGGACAGCTTTTAACTGAAGCCAGGACCCTTATTATCACCCAGTTACCTGATCTTCTTACCTGGATGATTAAAGAAAAAAGGTTTGTCAATGCTCTGGTCCTCGCTAAACAAAACAGAATTTTTTTCAGCAGAGGCTGGTTGGACATCGGGATGCTCCATGATCTGGCAATCGCCTACACAGAAATGGGACTTCATGAACGGGCCATTCAGACCTATTTGTATCTCCTTAATGTTGCAGGTAAAGAAGAACGGGAAAGAGCATTTTTACCAATGCTTAGAGCCCTTTACAAAAACAGCAGCTATGCCATGCTGGAAGATTACGCAGATCAGTATTATCTCAACCACGGTGCAACTGAAAATTACCGGGAAATCTTTCTTCTTCGCCTCAAGGCTCTTGAGCAGATGAACATAAGCAACATCGATCATATGGTTCGTCTACTCGATAATCCAGCCCGGCCATCTTCTCCTGAAATTAACCGGCTCGCGGCCCGGATATATTTTGAAGCTCACAGGTGGGACGAGGTTATAACCATTCTTGATAAAATCAAAGAATCACCCTTGTTG
>CAZHPX010000096.1:3114-5683 GCA_964534785.1 uncultured Desulfobulbaceae bacterium
TACTTCAATACCGATGAGACATGGCAGGATCAGGTATTGTTCAGATTAGCGGAAATCAGTCTGAAACAAGGCAATAAAGACAAAGCACTTAAGAGGTTTGAGAAAATAACCGAAAAAGGAAAGAGTCCCCGCTGGAAAAAAATGGCCTCAGAAAGAATCAGAATTATAGGGTTAAACGCAAAAATGTGATTTGTAACTGGAGGGAAAAACAAAATGGTTTCCATTCAACAATTTGACACCACTATGAATCTTCTTGGCAGGGTCCTCGATCTTCGCAGCAAAAACCAGGAAGTAATAAGCTCAAACATTGCCAATGCAGAAACACCTCATTACTCTGCAGTGTCCTTTGAATTTGAGGATCAGCTCCGAAACGCCATGGACAAAAACACTTTGAAACCGGTCTCCGGACATGCAAAACATTTTCCTCTGAGCATTAATGGTATCATGGAAGTACAGGGTACTCTCGTCACTCATCCGGATAAAACCGGGGTTGGTGACAGAAACTCGGTAAGTATGTCGACAGAGATGATGAACCTCTCAAAAAACCAGATACTTTTTGAAGCAGCCATCACCATGCTCAACAAAAAAATGTCTATGCTTAAGTACGCAGCAAATGATGGCAGATAATTTGCATGTAATACCTGAATCATGAAGGGTGCCATGATATGAGAAAAATAACGCTCACGGATTCAGGAACAAATAAAATCAATACAGAGAGTAACATATGGAAATTTTTACCACCTTCAAGATAGCCTCCTCAGCCATGCAGGCTCAAACGATAAGACTCAATACCGTCAGTTCCAACCTTGCCAACGCTGAAACCACTTCAACTCCGGAAGGAGGCCCATACAAAAAAAAATCCGTCTATTTTGAATCAAAACCTATTGATTTTGCCAACCAGCTCCACAACAGTATCAGCAAAGGTATAAAAGGGGTAAGGATTGCCGGGATTATTGAAGATAATACCCCCCCGCAAAGAATATATAACCCCACCCATCCGGATGCAAAAGAGGATGGGTATGTAGAAATGCCAAACATAAATGTCCTCAAGGAGATGACGGACATGATGTCGGCAACAAGATCCTATGAAGCCAATACAACCGCAATTAAATCGGCCAAACGAATGGCCATGAAGGCTCTGGAAATAGGAAGGTAAATTATGCAGCCCATCAATGAAATACAGGTAGGTACACTTCAGTCATCCGAGATAAAAACAACCTCCGTAGCTGCAGCCGAACAGGGATTTGCCAATATCTTGACCAACATGGTCAGTGATGTCAATAACCTGCAGCAGGTTGCAGACAAGGCTATCCAGGAAGTCCATGCCGGCAGGGCAACTAATCTCCATGACGCCATGATTGCCATGGAACAGGCGGAGATTTCCCTTCGTTTTATGGTTCAGGTACGCAACAAGGCAATGGAAGCCTACCAGAAAATCATGCGGATGCAGGTATGATTATTGCCCGTTCACATCTTCCCTGTCTCTTCTATTAATCCACCCGGACAACAAAAACCATGGCTGAACAAACTGAACTCACGACCACAACAGCACCCCCCCCTGCAACCACTGGTCCACCACCAGCACCAGCACCCAAAAATGGCCTGTTTGTCCTTACCGAAAGGATAAAAACATGGCCATTATCCAGGAAGCTTGCTCTTGCTGCAATAACCCTGCTGTCACTTGTTCTATTTGCCTTTATCATTATCCAGGCAAAAACAGCCGACTACCGGGTACTTTATGCCAATATGGGCAGTGGTGATGCTGCCGCCATTGTCACCTGGCTGAAAGATAACGACACTCCCTACCAGCTTGCCAACAACGGCAGGAATATCAAAGTAGCAGCAGCAGATGTCCATGAACTCCGTCTTCAGCTTGCCTCGGAAGGTCTACCCCAGGGCGGCGGAGTCGGTTTTGAAGTTTTTGACAACCAGTCTTTTGCCCTGACCGATTTTGTTCAGAATGTAAACTATACCAGGGCGTTGCAGGGAGAACTCGCCAGGACAGTGGCCTCGTTGACCCCTGTTGAAGCTGCCAGGGTACATCTTGCTCTGCCGGAAAAACGACTCTTCAGAGATCAGCAGAAAGATGCCACGGCTTCGGTTGTTGTTACCCTCCATCCCGGAAAAAGACTCAGTGAAGAACAGGTTCAGGGTATTGTTCACCTTGTTTCCGGTTCCATAGAAGGATTGAAGCCTGAAAACATCACGGTTATTGATCAAAATGGCAAGGTCTTAACTAATCTTGAAGGCAAGGGCTTGACAGGCACCATCTCACCGGATATGCTGGAATTCCAGATTCAGGTGGAAAATAAGCTCCAGGAACGGGCCCAGGCATTGCTGGATAGAGCTGTGGGCCCTGAGCAGTCCATGGTCAGAGTCACAGCCGCCCTTGATTTTGCCAGATTTGAAAAAACAGAAGAAATTTTTGATCCGGAAGAACCAGTAATTCGCAGCGAACAGGTAAGTGAAGAAAAATCAGGGACTGAAAAAGCCGGTGGTGTTCCCGGAGTAGAATCAAACCTGTATGACGGTGCTGGTGCAGCCGCTGGTGCCGGCCCCATGTCTGCCA
>CAZHPX010000097.1:0-5667 GCA_964534785.1 uncultured Desulfobulbaceae bacterium
GTCCGGCAATCATTTCCTGATAATAATAGACCTGATGTTTTCCCTTGATTCCAGGTGGTTTTTTTACCCGATGGGTCAGCAGCAACGACCGCCCATCGGTGTTGTACCCTCCCCTTGCCGGAATTCCGGCAAGAAAAGTTACCAGAGCGGCTTCAAAGGCATTCTGTAGAAGAACAGCAGCAGCAAATTTCTCTTTTCTTAACTCAGAAATCAGCCGCAATCTTCCTCTCACCCCATGGTGACGGCCATTTTTTTCATAAAGAAAAATATTATCAACCCATGGACTGGCTGCAAAGACATCAGCTACCCAGGGCAGTGCAAGAAGGGTTATTTCCGCATCGGGATAATTATTGCGGATAGATCTGACAGCAGGGATGGTCATAACTGCGTCACCTATCCAGTTTGTTGAACGGATTAGGATTTTTGCAGGATTTGTGGGGAAAACAGCCATTTTATATTTTTGTTATGCCATGCATACAAGCGTAATCAGGATATGCAATCATGCTTTTTGCAAACAGACATGTTCTACATTGCAGCCACTTTGTCAAAAGCTTTAAAGATAGTACTAAACTGCTCTTCCCCCATGTTCACTGCAACAGGATATACCAGGGTACGGTTCATCAACTTAGCTGAGACCGGCAGGGCATCAGAATCATAAACAAATCTCCTTTTACCGCCGGCGGAAAAAGGCCAGCCGCTGCGGGCCGGGGTTTTTCCGGAAAGCAGATGTTCCCAGGAAGGATAGAAATGCCATGAATTCTCACCAAAATTTATGGCACCTGCCCCATTATCCCTCAAGAGCTGATTAACAGCAATCGCTCTTTCTCTGTTCTCTAACATAAAAGCAAAAAAAGTTGCAGAATCGCCTTCCTCGTCAATTAACTTTCTAAACTTAACCCCCGGAATTTTTTCAGCCGCATCTTTAAGGCGTTTCTTGTTCTCTTTCTGGCTGGCAATCATGTTATCAAGTTTTGCCAGTTGAGCCAGGCCGATGGCACCCTGAATTTCCATCATCCGATAGTTGAAACCGATGAACCGGCGGCCTTCCCCGCCCCTGCCACCGGGGTTTACGGCATGGTCATGGCCATGGTCGTGATATTCTGACATGTTACGCCATAACTCTTCGCTGTTGGTAATGCACATTCCTCCTTCGCCAGTGGTCATGGTCTTTACCGAATCAAAAGAAAATGTACCTATTGACCCAAAACCACCAAGATGCCTGCCCTTGATTCGTGCACCGGCGGCCTGGGCTGTGTCCTCTATCACCGGCAGAGAATGCCTGTCTGCAATCTCCATTATCTTTTCAATGTCGGCCTGGGCACCCAGCATGTGTACCGGGATTATGGCTTTTGTCCGGTCGGTTATTTTTTTTTCCAGATCATCCGGGGCCATATTAAGGGTCATATCCACTTCGGTGAAGACCGGTACAGCACCCACATCAAGAATTGCCTCCCAGGTGGCAACAAAGGTAAACCCCTGGGTTATAACCTCATCACCCTCTCCTATGCCAAGGGCGGTCAAGGCAACTTTCAAGGCGGCGGTCCCAGAAGTAACCGCCTGGGCATGGTCGGTGCCGCTGTAATCAGCAAAAGCCTGCTCAAACTCCCTGACCTTGTACACTCCCTGGCGCTGCTGATCAAACTCGTAGCGAAAGAGAACACCGGTATCAAATATATCAAGAACCTGCTTTTTTTCTTCTTCACCGAAAACCTCAAAACCTGGCATAATAATTACCTCTTCAAATATCTAATTGTTTTTTTATCCTGTTATCAGAGTCAAGAAGGATAATGCTCGGCTGAAATTCTTTCCCCTGATTATTTATCTCCCCATCTTCCATAAAACAATAACAGACAATAATCACAATATCACCTATATGCCCTTTACGGGCGGCAGCACCGTTTAATCCTATAACCCCGGACCCCCTTTTCCCTTTGATGGCATAGGTATCAAACCTCTCGCCATTGCTGATATTGTACACTTTGACCTGCTCAAAGGGGATTATTCCAGCCGCCTCCATGAGCTCTTCATCAATGGTAAGACTCCCTTCATAGTTCAGGTCGGCCTCGGTTACGGTTGCCCTGTGGATTTTTGCTGTCAGCATCAAGCGTCGCATTTTTTCCTCTTTCAATCATTAAGGTTAAGTCATTCGCCAAGAGAACCATTATCAAGGAGCCGGACTTTTCCGGCAATGGTCACCGCCATTACCATCCTTGTCCTGTCATCTGCCCTATCCACCGGCTCAAGGGTCAGGGGGTGGACAAAACTTATATAATCAATGGCGGTGCCTGAATGAGAAAGAATATACTCTTTCACCTGTTCTGCTATTTTAACGGTATTATCCTCGCCCTGCTCAAACATGGTTTTTGCAAGGTTTATCCCCCGGGACAGGGTCAAAGCGACATCACGATCTTCATGGGCCAGACAATGATTTCTTGAACTCATGGCCAGGCCGTCCGGCTCACGGACTATGGGATGGGCAATAATCCTGACTTCCATGTTCAAGTCCAGAACCATCCGGCGGATAATAGATAACTGCTGAAAATCCTTCTCTCCAAATATTGCCATATCTGGCTTGACGATGTTGAACAGTTTGGTAACCACCGTGGTGACTCCGCTGAAATGACCGGGACGATCTTTACCGCACAGTCCTTTGCCAAGCTCATTCACAGATACCGTGGTCTGAAACCCGGGCGGATAAATCTCTTTATTTTCCGGTATAAATAATACGGCGACTCCCTGTTTTCCGGCAAGTTCGGTGTCCCGTGCAGAATCACGGGGATATTTGTTCAGATCTTCGTTAGCTCCGAACTGGATGGGATTGACAAACAGACTGACAACCACCAGATCAGCACAGGTCCCGGCCATACGCATAAGGCTCAGGTGTCCTTCATGGAAAAACCCCATGGTCGGCACCAGGGCAATAGTTTTACCGGATTGCTTCTGCCGGTTACTCCAATCTGACATCCCAGCCGGACTGTGCAGGGTTTTCATTCTTCCCTCTCGCATTACCGCAGCACCGCAGAGCGGTGCTCTGAGGTGGTCCGGGTATAACTCCTGAGTTAAAACTAAAACTGGCAACTGTGCAGCTTTTTAAATTAGCCGAATATTTACTATCTGGCTTTGAATTGTTCCAAATACAGACAGGTTTACTGCAAGGCTTTAATGGCCTTTTCCACAATGGCTCTATGCGAATCAGATTGCCCACGATGAGTTTTATCAAGCTCGGCAAGGTATTTCTGGTATTGACTTACGGCCTCATTGTTTTTACCCATGGCAGCATAAACCCTGCCCATACTGTAATAGGCCTCAGCAGCAAATCCCGGAAAAACTCTTAATTCCCGATACAAAGCTACAGCTTCTTCAAATTGTTTCAGCTCCTCATTAAGCTTGGCCATACGAATAATTAACAATGGCTTGAGGGGATTATCTGCTGATACTTTCTCTTTGGCAAAAGCGAGCTGAGAAACAGCATCAACAAGGTTTCCCTGTTCCACCTTTATTTCGGCAAGCCTGCCCATGGCCCAAAGCCCTGACGGCGTGGATGCATATTGCTCGCTGATATGTTCAAGTTGAACAGTCTTTGCTTCTCCATCAAGATGCATGGCAGCAGCAAGTGCTGTGGCTGCACTGCTGTTACGGTGATCCCACCAGGCATTATACAGGGGGATACTTATAACTGTTACCAGAAACAAAACCACCGTAATCAGGATTATCCATTTATATCTGCCGATAAAAAAAACCACCCCCGGGGGCAGATTTAACTGGTCTAAAAATCCACTGGTTTGCGGTTCAGCCTTTTTATCAATATAATTCCGGTCAAAAGGTTTCTTGTCAGCCATCTGATTATCTCTGTTTAAAAAATTTAACTGGGTATCCGCTTAACTCAAGTTCATACAATATGTAGTGGTTGCATAACTTTTCAGGAGACAGCGTAGACTTCGAGCGTAGACTCCGCGGGGTACTGGTAAACGCTTACAGCTCAGGGGCTACGGTAATCCTGGAGCTGCCCGGTGAACGGTTACAATGATAGTGTTTCTCACCATAACAACTCGACACGGTATTCTGAATATTCCTTTTTGTAAACAGGTGTTTTGGAAAGTTAATTATTTTTGCCTTTTACTGTATTCATAAAAAAAAAACACCTGAAAAAATTACAGATTATCAGGATTTTCACTCTTCTCCACCACAACCTCTATCCTGCCCCGATGCAGAAGAGCCTCGATTTTATCCTGTGCCTGCACCTGAGTACTGTCAGTTATAACCTCACCATTCTTTTTTCTGACAATTGCATAACCGCGGGCAAGGGTTGCCCGAGGGCTGACGGTTTCAAGTTTTACCTGCTGCTGTTTAAGCCCGGATTCACAGTTATTCAGATTCTGCTGCATCACCCTTGCCAGCCGGTTATACAGCTCAGCAACATGGTTAATGGCAAGTTGTAATTTGATATCAGGGTTTTGTCGTTCAAGACGAAGCTGCAGGGAAGTTTTTTTCTGTTGATTTCTAATTAATATCTGTTCCATGCCCCGACAGATTCGCATGCTCTGCTGGTCAACCCGGATAAAAAGATTGGCAAACAACCCGGAAAGGTTACCTATTTTTTGTTTATTAAGCAGCAAGCGATCATAATAGCCTGATAGTTTCTGATTCATACGTCGAGCAAGACGAATCCGGATTGTTTCCAGTTGCTTTTTCAGGGCATTCCCATCCGGCAAAATCAGCTCAGCCGCCGCACTTGGGGTGGGAGCCCGCAGGTCACTGACAAAGTCAGCAATAGTGAAATCAATTTCATGACCGACCGCACTTACCACCGGGACTGTTGAGGCGGCAATTGCTCTTGCCAGCTCTTCGTTATTAAACGGCTGCAGGTCTTCGAGAGAACCACCGCCCCGACAGATAACGATAACATCGGTATTCATATATTTGTTAACCATCTCCAGCCCGGTGATGATTTCTCCGGCGGCCCGTTCACCCTGAACAACAACCGGATATACTGCCAGTTCCGTTTGGGGAAATCTACGCCGTGCCACCTGAAGAAAATCATGTATAGCTGCACCGTTAGGCGAAGTAATCAGAGTTATATGGGTTGGGATTGGCGGGATCGCTTTTTTCCTTTCCCTGTCAAAAAGCCCTTCGCCGTCCAGCTTCTGTTTCAACCGCTCAAAGGCCGCCTGAAGCTCCCCTGCCCCATGAAAATCAACATGCTCAACTATTAACTGATAATCTCCCCGTGGTTCATAAACAGAAATCCGTCCCCGGCAGATGACCTTTTGTCCATCTTCCGGCGGCCTGAGGAGATAGCGTTGCTGCATTTTAAACAACACTGCCTTGATCTGTCCCCGGTCATCTTTAAGGGTAAAATAAAGATGACCGGAAAACGGTTTGCGGAGATTGGAAACCTCCCCTGCTACAGAGATAAAGGAAAACCTGTTTTCCAGAAGGGTACGGATGGAACTGTTCAGTTCTGAAACTGAATATATTTTTTTATTTTCCCGGATCATCTTTCATTTCACAGCTTCGGAGTTTACCCAGATTATTTTCTTTCAAACCCTATGTACATCCTTTGTGACCGTTCACCACAGGTGCTGATTTACGGAAAACTTAGACCTGTAAGCGTTTACCATCCTTTACAGAAAAGAAATTTTGACTACATAAAAATAAAAACCGTCA
>CAZHPX010000098.1:0-5612 GCA_964534785.1 uncultured Desulfobulbaceae bacterium
GGGGAATAATGGTGACCTTATGGATAGGGTCAGTTCCCGGCAACATCCTGGCAACAAGGGCATGACCTGCTTCATGATAGGCGGTTATCTCTTTTTCATCGTCATGGATAATCATGGATTTTCTCTCCGCACCCATCATTATCTTGTCCTTGGCCATTTCAAGCTGGGCTGCATCGACTTCCTCCTTGCCTGTCCGTGCCGCCATCAGGGCAGCTTCGTTGACAAGGTTTTCAAGATCAGCTCCGGAAAATCCGGGAGTTCCCCTGGCAATCACTGCCATATTCACATCTCTGGCAAGCTTTGTTTTTTTACCGTAAATTTCAAGAATCAACTGCCGTCCCTTAATATCCGGCACAGGCACAATTACCTGACGGTCAAACCGCCCCGGCCTGAGCAAAGCAGGGTCAAGAACATCCGGCCGGTTGGTGGCAGCAATGATAATAACCCCGTCATTGGCCTCAAAACCATCCATTTCAACCAGAAGCTGATTAAGAGTCTGCTCCCGCTCATCATGACCACCGCCGAGACCTGCCCCGCGATGACGACCAACGGCATCAATTTCATCAATAAAGATAATACAGGGGGCACTTTTTTTACCCTGCTCAAAGAGGTCACGCACCCTCGAAGCACCGACCCCGACAAACATCTCCACAAAATCAGAACCGCTGATTGTAAAAAAGGGCACCTCAGCCTCACCGGCTATGGCTCTTGCCAGCAGAGTTTTTCCGGTACCCGGCGAACCCGCAAGCAACACACCTTTGGGGATTCGTCCACCGAGGCGGGTGAACTTCTGAGGATCACGGAGAAAATCAATTATCTCCTCCAGCTCTTCCTTGGCCTCGTCAATTCCTGCCACATTCTTAAAGGTAACCTTAACAGCCCCCTCCTCAAGAAGTCTAGCCTTGGTCTTGCCAAAAGAAAGAGGACCGCCCTTGCCGCCCATCTGCATCTGACGCATGAAAAATATCCAGACCCCAATCAGAAGAAGCATGGGAAACCAGGAAATAAAAACAGACAGATACCAAGGCGTTGGCTGAGGCGGGGTAACAGAAATATCAACCCCGGACTGGCGGAGCATGGGAATCAACTCTGCGTCGTTGGGTGCAACAGTAACAAATGGCCGGCCATCCGCCCCTGAACCAGAGAGTCTTTCTCCCTGAATCCTTACATCACGGATAGCACCAGTTTCAACACTTGACCAGAATTCACTGTATGTCAGGGCATCAGCCTGCTGGCCATGGGGCTTGCTAAACAGATTAAAAAGAAGAATCATGGTCAACCCGATAACAAGCCACATACTCAGGTTCTTATAAAAAGTATCCAAAAAACAACTCCGTTTTCCAAATGGTTATCAATATCGCCTGCTTGAACTTCTTATTTTTTCAAACAAACGGCTTTTACCAACGACTATCAGAGTATAACATACCGACCTCGTAAATTATATCTGAATGATACTTAAGAAGTCTGTCCCATACACAATAACTATCTTTTCAAATCAGTCAATCCCATTTATAAATTCCTGAACACTCTTTACCCCAACATCCTGCCGGGCAAGGGCTGCCACCGCCCGTGCCATGGAGGACGCTCCTGTCATGGTGGTGATATAGGGAATGTGATAATCAAGGGCTGCCCTGCGAATAATATATGAATCCTCTGTGGTTCTGCTGCCGGAAGAGGTATTGATTATCCATTGAACATCAGCGTTCTGAATCATGTCCAGAATATGGGGGCGTCCCTGGGATATTTTATTGACCTTTTGACAGGGGATACCAGCTTCCCGTATCCTTGCCGCCGTTCCCCTGGTTGCCAGCAAAGAAAAACCCAACTCATCAAACTGTTTTGCCACAAGTATGGCTGCATCCCTGTCGGTACGCCGTACTGAAATAAAAATCGTGCCGCTAACAGGAAGGTCCTGACCGGCTGCCTGCTGGGACTTGGCCATGGCAAGCCCAAGAGAATCATCAATCCCCAGAACCTCACCGGTTGACTTCATTTCCGGACCAAGCAGGGTATCCACATTTTCAAAACGATCAAATGGAAAGACCGCCTCTTTAACCGCCCAATGCGGCAACATTTTTTCCCTGATAAACCCAAGCTCAGCAAGACTCATGCCCATCATCACCTTGGTGGCAATCATGGCAAGAGGCACTCCAGTGACCTTGGACACAAAAGGTACCGTCCTTGAAGCCCGTGGATTCACTTCAAGGACAAAGAGTTCATCTCCCTTGACCGCAAACTGAACATTCATCAGGCCAATCACCCCAAGCTCCCCGGCCATGGCTTTGGTGGCCTTGCTGATTTCTCCAACCATTTTTTCACTCAGAGTATGAGGCGGCAAAACACAGGCAGAATCTCCGGAATGAATACCGGCCTCTTCAATATGTTCCATAATACCACCAATCACGGTTATCTGCGAGTCAGAAACCGCATCCACATCAATTTCAATGGCATCTTTTAAAAATTTATCAAGCAATACCGGATGTTCACCACCGACCATTCCGGGGATGGCCATGAAATCCCGGATTCCCTGCTCATTATAAACAATCCGCATATCCCTGCCGCCCAGAACATAGGAAGGACGCATCACCACCGGAAAACCAATCTTTTCAGCCACGGCAAGGGCTTCGTCAAGGGTGCTGGCGATGCCATTATCCGGCTGCCGTAATCCCAGCTTCTGGAGAAACTGCTGAAACCGTTTCCGGTCTTCAGCCCGGTCAATGGCATCGGGCGGAGTGCCGATGATCTTCACCCCTGCCTGCTCAAGGGGCAGGGCAAGATTGAGCGGAGTCTGACCGCCAAACTGAACAATCACCCCATCCGGCTGTTCCAGCTCAATAATATTAAGAACATCTTCCTTGGTCAACGGCTCAAAATAAAGTTTATCAGAGGTGTCATAATCGGTGGACACAGTTTCCGGATTGGAGTTAACCATTATGGATTCAACTTCTATCTCGGCCAGGGCAAAAGAAGCATGCACACAACAGTAATCAAACTCTATCCCCTGCCCTATCCGGTTGGGGCCGCCGCCAAGAATCATAATCTTTTTCCGGTCATTATACTGCCCTTCGTTCTCCACCTCATATGTAGAATAATAATACGGAGTATATGATTCAAACTCAGCCGCACAGGTATCAACCAGTTTATAAACGGGAACCACCTTTTCCTTTTTTCTTAAATCACGAATATCCTCTTCCGATGTTCCGCTCAGATAAGCCAACTGGACATCAGAAAAACCGTACTGCTTGGCCTCATAGAGCAATTCCCGATCAAGACCGGCAAACCCGGCCTTTCTTATCCTCTTGCCCAAAACAACGATCTCTGTGAAATTATAGAGAAACCACGGGTCAATAGATGTCAGCTCATAGAGTTTTTCCAAACTCATACCCCGCCGCAGAGCTTCAAAGATAAAACTCATCCGCCGGGAATTAGGTCGGCTTAAACCGGTTTCAAGGTCATCCTCGTGCAGATCACTCATCTCTTCCATGCCGTCAAAACCAAACCCGGCCCAGCCCACTTCAAGAGAACGCATCCCCTTCTGGAAAGCCTCTTTAAAAGAGCGGCCAATGGCCATGGTCTCGCCTACGGATTTCATGGCTGTGGTAAGCACATCTTCAGCCTCGGGAAATTTTTCAAAAGTCCAACGGGGAATTTTGACCACGCAGTAATCTATGGCAGGCTCAAAAGCCGCATAAGTTTCTTTGGTAATATCGTTTTTCAGCTCATCAAGGGTATAGCCCACCGCCAGCTTGGCGGCAATTTTGGCTATGGGGAAACCAGTGGCTTTGGAAGCCAGAGCCGAAGAACGGGATACCCTGGGGTTCATCTCAATTATCATCAGCTCGCCATCTTCGGGATTAACCGCAAACTGAACATTTGAACCACCGGTTTCCACTCCAATTTCTCTGATAATGGCAATGGCGGCATCACGCATGACCTGATATTCACGATCACTCAAGGTCTGCTGGGGAGCCACGGTTATAGAGTCGCCGGTATGAACACCCATGGCATCGATATTCTCAATGGAGCAGATAATAACCACATTATCCTTACTATCGCGCATGACTTCAAGCTCATACTCTTTCCAGCCCAACAAGGATCTTTCAATCATAATCTCGGTGGTCATGGAGAGATCAAGCCCGCCTGTGGCCAGTTCTTTAAGCTCCATGCGGTTATAGGCGACCCCGCCACCGGTGCCCCCAAGGGTAAAACTGGGCCTGATAATAACCGGAAAACCAATCTCAGCTCCGGCAATCATGGCTTCTTCAAGGGTGTGGACAATGAACGATTTGGGAACATTGAGACCAATTTTTTCCATGGCATCCCGGAACTCTTCCCGACCCTCAGCCTTCTGGATAACATCTATGTCAGCTGCCAGCATCTCCACATTATATTTATCAAGAACCCCTATCTCTGCCACCTTGATGGCGGTATTAAGAGCTGTCTGACCGCCGAGAGTGGGCAGCAGGGCATCAGGTCGCTCTCTTTCTATAACTCTGGCCACATATTCCGGGGTTATAGGCTCAATATAGGTTCGATCGGCCAGTCCCGGATCGGTCATGATGGTGGCAGGATTGGAGTTAATCAACACAACCTCAAACCCTTCTTCTTTCAAGGCCTTAACCGCCTGGGCCCCTGAATAATCGAATTCACAGGCCTGACTGATTATAATCGGCCCGGAGCCGATGATGAGAATTTTATTAATATCTGTTCGCTTGGGCATTTTTTATTTTTTTCTCTCTTTTTTCCCCTGTGGAGGCGGATTCCATATCCACCCGATTCCATATCCGCCATAATCTTTTTAAAACCAGAAACTCAAAACTCCGTCATCAGCACCGTAAAACGATCAAAAAGATATTCGGCATCATGGGGGCCGGGAGCATGTTCAGGATGGTACTGAACAGAAAAAGCTGAATATCCAGAATGACGCATTCCCGCCAGACTACCGTCATTCAGATTGACATGGGTAATTTCCACATCCTCCGGCAAGCTGTCCGGGGCAACGGAAAACCCATGATTCTGAGAGGTAATTTCAACTTTGCCGGTACCTGAATCTTTAACCGGCTGATTCCCGCCCCGATGACCAAATTTCAGTTTATAAGTAGAACCACCATAGGCCAGTCCCAGCATCTGATGACCAAGGCAAATACCAAAAACTGGCTTTTTACCAAGCAAAAGGCGAATATTATCTATTACCCCCTCGACCCCGGCCGGATCACCTGGCCCGTTGGAAAGAAAAATACCATCAGGATTAAGATCAAGCACTTCCCCGGCAGAAGTTGTCGCCGGAACAACCAGTACCTGACAACCTCTCTTTTCAAGAAGACGCAACTGATTATATTTAATTCCAAAATCATAAGCAACCACTTTAAACGGTCGGTCGCTGTCAGCAACAAACCCATCGCCGATCAATTTCTGTCCATTTTGCCACAGATATTTTTCCTTGCAGGTTACCCTGGCTACCATATCCTGGCCAACCAGCCCTGACCATGCCCTTGCCTTGCCCACGAGGGCCGCCGGGGCTGCAACTTCTGTGGAAATAACCGCCCGCATCGCTCCATTGTTACGAATTATCCGGGTCAACATCCTGGTATCCACTCCTTCAATGCCAAGAA
>CAZHPX010000099.1:0-5590 GCA_964534785.1 uncultured Desulfobulbaceae bacterium
AACTGAGTTCCCAAAAGCCAATATCCTGGTAGTGACGGACTCCTGGTTTGGCAATAACGGTATGTGAAAACCATTGCATAACGAATTGGGAGACCGGGGTGCATATGATATCCCGGCTACGATCCAATAATAATTTGTTTGACGAGCCATCAGTGCCAACAGTAAAAAGGCGTGGCAGACCCCAAAAATATGGCCAGAAAATTGGTACAACATCTACCCTTGCGTGCAGACAACGGATGTTGCAGAAGGAATACACTGTCAACCTTTACGGTAAAGAACGAACAGTGCTGGCTTACGATAAAATAGTCATGCTCAAGAGTCTTAAGTGTCGGATACGAGTTGTCTGGGTTTACCGTAAAACTAAGGTGGGTTGCTCTGTTTTTCGCCGATCTGTCGTTATCGGTTGAAGATATTATCAAATATTATGGAGCCAGATGGAAAATCGAAGCTTGTTTCAAAGAGCTGAAAAGGGATATCGGAAGCGCCGAGACCCAGACCAGAAATTCAGTAGCGGTTACAAACCATTTGGAATTCTGTATGATGGCCACTACGCTGACCTGGATTTATGCCTGCAGGTTAGAGAAAACTCCAAACCGGAGGCATGCTGTACAAGGTAGAAACCATTTCGCCTTTTCAGATGTCCGCAGGCTGGTAGCCAAAGCAACCATGGATGATAATTTTTCAATACTTTGCCCGGTACCACGCAACTCGGTTATTAATTCGTTTGTAACCACATTATTGAGGATCGCGGCATGAAACATTTACGGGAAACTTCAGCTTATAGTGTTTCGCTAATGAATTGATACTAAAACCACCCTGACCTCTCTCGTTATACCGCTCTGCGGTATAACGTATTTCATGGTGCTCTGCACCTGCCATTCAGGTGTACGGTTAAAAGCACATAAGCATGTAACAGCGCAGGGGAGATGTTACGAGCACATAATTGAGTATCAATTTATTTGCGACGAACTATAATACCTTTAACCTGAATTGAGGGTTTTTCATTTCGCCGAATCTTCTCTTATGGACAGATGGGTGGAATGCTCAATTCAGGTTAAAATTTTTGCAGGCACTGCAGAGACAAAACTATTCAAAAATCCACTTGTCAATATTGCGTTTCCAGCCGGGGACATCCTTACCAAACCACAAATCAATTTCCTTGGACGCACTTTCCAGGCTGTCAGAACCATGGACAACATTACGGCCTATTTCCAGAGCCAGGTCAGCACGAATCGTGCCGGCATCCGCATCCGCAGGATTGGTTATTCCCATGGTGTTGCGGGCTGCCTTGATTACATCTGTTCCTTCAAGCACCATGGCGACCACTGGCCCTGAGATAATATATTTAACCAGATCCTTGTAAAATGGTTTGTTTCTGAGAGATTCATAATGTTCTCCGGCCAGCTCATCGGAGACATGCATGAATTTCATAGCTATAATTTTAATTCCCCTTCGCTCAAATCGGCTGATAATCTCACCTATAAGTCCCCGTTGCACGGCATCGGGTTTAATCATGACAAAAGTTCTTTCCATCCTTCTTCTCTCCATGGTTTTTCAGGCGGCATCCGGCAGCCTTTTTTATTGTAAATAAAATGGTTAATAAAAAAGGAAGATATCCTACCTGACTAATATGTTTTATGCAATCTTCATGGACAACCCTTGCAAGTATTTTTTATTTGCCTCTTCAGGCAAGTTGGTGGGTTAAACGCTCAATTCAGGTATGATTTGCCCATAGCGAATTGTTTTGACAAAATATGGAGAATCGGCTAACTTGTCGTAGTCTTTTGTTTATCATAACGGGGGTGGCTGGTAACAGCCTGAGATCATACCCTTTGAACCTGATCCGGTTAGTACCGGCGAAGGGAGTCCAGTCAGCAATGCTTTTTTTTTGCTTTTTATGTCAGGTAAAACCCTCCCCGCCCCTATAATTTGCTGTGTCGTCAAGTCATAATTTCCATGAGAGTCGTTTTGGCCGGCAGTTTTTTTTTGCCTGTAGGACATTTTGTTCTTTCAGGGTGAACTTTGTTCTTAATTTCAAACAAATGGAGTGTTATCATTATGTTAGATGAAGTAACCATCAGCAGAGCAATTATTGACACCTATATGAACAAGTTGAAGGAGTGCCTGGAGCTGGATGTAGCCATTGTCGGGGGAGGGCCATCCGGTCTGGTGGCGGGTTATTATCTGGCAAAACAGGGTTATAAGGTGGCGATGCTCGAATCTAAGCTTTCGATTGGCGGCGGGATATGGGGCGGGGGCATGATGTTTAATGAAATTGTTGTTCAGGAGGAAGGGAAAGTTGTTCTTGATGAGTTAGGATTTGAAGCCATGCCGTATGAGCCGGGTTATTATACCCTTGATTCTGTTTTTGTTTCTGCAACTCTTATTCATAAAGCCATGCTGGCTGGTCTGCGTATTTTTAATCTGACAACTGTGGAAGATGTGGTCATTAAAGATGATAAAGTTGCGGGTCTGGTTATTAACTGGGGCGCTGTGTCCACTTTGGGCTGGCATATTGATCCCCTGACTATTCGGGCAGATTATGTCCTTGATGCCACAGGCCATGATGCCTTTGTGACTAACTGTCTGGTACGGAAGATGGGGGTTACCCTGAACACTGCCAGCGGCGGGATTGTCGGTGAAAAATCCATGGAAGCCAATAAAGGTGAGCAGCAAACCGTGGAAAACACGGGAGAGGTATATCCGGGCCTGTTTGTCAGTGGCATGGCAGCCAATGCCGTTCATGGAGGTTATCGGATGGGCCCTGTTTTCGGGGGAATGCTTCTTTCCGGGAAAAAGGCGGCGGCAATGATGGGAAATTTATTACAGGCGGGCGGGACAGGGGACAGGTAACAGGTACAGGGGGCAGTGGGGGCGGATTCCATATCCGCCCTGTGAGTTACGATAACTGAACTGGAGAAGATTATGCTGACTATAAAACAGAAGGCTGAGCAGGGGCTTATCACGGCAGAGATGGAAGCCGTTGCCGATTATGAGGGAGTAACAGCAGAACAGGTGCGGCAGGGGGTTAGGGACGGTTCTATTGTTATTCCCGGCAGTAGAATCAGAAGTAGAACATTAACGAAAACCCGGGCGGTGGGTAAGGGGATGCGAACCAAGGTCAATGCCAATATCGGAGCATCTCCGTATCATTCGCTTGTAGATGAAGAGAGGGATAAACTTGTTGCCGCTGTTCATCATGGTGCTGATGCGGTCATGGATCTCTCCCTTGGCCCTGATCAGGTTAGAACCAGAGAGGTGATTCTGGCAGAATCCCCGGTCATGGTCGGGACGGTTCCCATCTATCAGACCGCTTTTGAAATGTCTGCCCAGGGGCGGGATGTGTCTGAAATGACCATCTCTGATTTTTTGAAAACCATTGAAGATCAGGGCCGGCAGGGCGTTGATTTCATGACCATTCATTCCGGGGTAATCAGGGCAGCCATGGAGTCCATGGAGCGGCAGGGCAGGGTTCTTGATGTGGTCAGCCGGGGCGGTTCCTTTATTCTCTCCTGGTTGCGTAAAAACAGCGGTGAAGCTCCTCTGTATGAATATTTTGATGAGATTCTTGATGTCCTTGCCAAATACGATATAACCATTTCCCTTGGTGACGGCATGCGTCCTGGAGCCACAGAGGATGCCTCTGATCGGGCTCAGATAACCGAGCTGCTGGTACTTGGTGAGTTGACTGAACGGGCCTGGGCAAAGGGAGTACAGGTAATTGTCGAGGGGCCCGGTCATGTTCCCTTAAATAAAGTGGCGGAAAACATGACCATTCAAAAATCTCTGTGCAGCGGGGCACCATTTTACATTCTTGGTCCCCTTGTAACAGATATAGCCTGCGGTTATGATCATATTGCCGGGGCCATCGGCGGGGCGGTTGCAGCCATGAATGGTGCTGATTTTCTCTGCTTTGTAACCCCGGCCGAACATCTTCGCCTGCCAACGGTGGAGGATGTGGCTGAAGGGGTGATTGCCTCAAGGATTGCCGCCCAGGCCGCTGATCTTGCCATGGGAATGGATTATGCCAGAGCAAAAGAACAAGCCATGGCAAAGGCAAGGAAAGATCTTGACTGGGAAGCACAGATTGCTCTTTCTGTTAACCCTGAGAAAGCCCGCAGGTATCGTATGAACAGTGAGATAGGTGATGATGATGCCTGTACTATGTGCGGGGAGTTTTGTGCAATTAAACGGCTCCAGGATTCAGGGGACAGGTGACAGACTTCTGAGGTAGTCTGTCAAGCTCAAAACCAACATAAATAATTTTTTAAACAAGTTGTTAACAGGTTATTAACAAAGTTATTAACAGGCAAGATTGCCCTGAGAAGTCAAACTAAATGAACTGTAACAGCGGTGACTGGTGCCTTTGTAAGGCTTGGAGATATTTTGTCTCATCATAAACAACACGATCACGCCAACAGCGATGAATGATTCTTATCCATTTAAAGGCCAGTGAGCGGATAGCGGCATGATGTCCCTTGTCCCTGTCCCGCTGGAGGGCATAAAAAGCTTCTGCCCAGATAGACTTTTTTCTGGAGTGTTCTGCATACTCATGAAAAGTTTGCAACAGAAATGTCGAACAAGCTCTGCGTCTATGTACGACACATATTTTTCCACTCCGTACGGTTACGGGGGCTATGCCGGAAAGCTCTTGTATATTAATGGCTTTTGCAAACCTGTCACGATCGGTTCCTATACTCCGGCCAAATGGGGGTTTAGAACATTCCCGGCCCCGGGCAGGCTGTTGAAAATATCTTTGTCGGGATGTTGGTCAAACAACTCGGCCAAGGCTTGGTCATATTCTCCAATTGACAGATTTAATGATTTTAATTGCTGAACCAACATATTCACAGTAATGGTTGAATCCATTAAAATTGCCTTGTCGGTTGTCACTGGAACAGCACAACGAACAAGCTGTAACCGTTCCTCAATCAGTTTATCACGGCGGCTGCGGTGGGCAGTATAAAATGTGCGGATGGATTTATCCCGGGCATGTTGAATATCTTCAAGGCATGACCATTTTTCCAGGAAATCCAATGACATTTTATCGTAAAGATTGGTTCCTGTCAGCTTGATGGCCTGGGGAAAATATCCTTTCAATACGGCGGTCAACCGATTTGTTATTTTTGTCCTTGCATCAACCGCCTTGCGTCGGGATTCGGATAACAGTGCCAGGCTTCGTGATATTTCGTCATTAGGAACCCATAGGTGAAGATGATCACGATGGAGACATACCATCTCCCTAAGAAGATTGGCATCAGGTTTATCATCCTTTGCCCCGCTGACATTGAATGCTTCCCTGTAGCGGGCTAATGCTTTTGGATTGACAGGATACAGTACCAGATAGTCATATTGCATAAGTTGAGAGATAAGAGGCCCACGGGACTGTTCCATGCAAACCGCAATTTGTCCCTTCCGGAAAGCGTTGTCGGAGTTGGTGCAGCCACTCAGCTAATGCCTCCGGGGTGCTGGCTATTTGTTGATGTTCAGGTTTGCTTTCAGGCGATGAGCTAACACAAATATCATGTTTCTGATCTGCCCAGTCAATGCCGATATAGGCTGCGAATTTGTTTTGAGGGAGATTCATGTT
>CAZHPX010000100.1:0-5576 GCA_964534785.1 uncultured Desulfobulbaceae bacterium
GTCATGACCAGCCCGGTTGATACAATTAGAGCTGTTGCCGGGGTAATTGACGGCTCCAAACCTGTGCTGGTATCTTTTATGGGCGGCGGGAAAGTGTTTTCCGAACAGGAGGTACAGGAGGTACTTGCAGGTGGTGCTGCTCTTCCCTGCTATTCATCTCCTGAGCGGGCTGTGGCTGCTCTTAAAGCCATGTGTCAGTACGGTGTATGGAAGCGTCGCCCTCCCCGTCTTGTTACCAGATTTCCGGTGAATCGGCGGCGGGTCGAGAGAATTATCCACCGCAGACAGCGAATCGGGAACTTGTATTTAAGCGAGGTCAAGTCCAAAGATATCCTCAAGGCATACGGATTTTATGTCCAACCGGGTCAGCTTGTCACCACTGTTGAGGATGCCGTGGAAGCCGCCCGGTTCATAGGTTTTCCGGTTGCCATGAAGATAGTTTCTACAAACATTATTCATAAGACTGACCTTGGCGGTGTTTCCCTTAGCCTTGCTTCCAGCCGGGAGGTTGAAGATGCCTTTGATCTTATGTACCTGCGGATCAAAAAGCATGTGCCTGATGCTGTTATTGAAGGGGTATATGTTGAAAAAATGGCAGACTCCGGGCTTGAGGTTATTCTTGGCATAACCCGTGATCCTCAGTTTGGGCCGATGTTGATGTTTGGTCTGGGCGGAATTTTTGTCGAAGTGATGAAGGATATAACCTTTTATCTTGCTCCGATTACGGAAGAGGAGGCTGTTCAGATGCTCAGGTCAACCCGTTCCTATGAAATGCTCAAGGGGAAACGGGGCAGTAAGGAGGTTGATATCAAGGCTGTAGCCCGTTCTCTGCAGAGGATTAGTCAGTTGACCACTGATTTCCCTCAGATAGTGGAACTGGATATAAATCCGCTTATAGTTGGTGAAGTCGGCAGCGAGCCGGTGGTTGCTGATGCACGGATGATTCTGCGGGCAGGTGACAGGTGACACACTTTGTAGATGAGTTACAGTTAATTTTATTTCCGGGGGCGGGGAGTATCAGCGATGAAGTATGATCAGGATTGGCAGTATCACTACGAGGATATGGTTACCACTTCGGGGCGGGCAATTGCCAATGTCAAATCCGGCTACCGGGTTTTTATCGGCACAGGCTGCGGGGAGCCGGTGGAGCTTGTCGCCGCCCTGACCAATAGGGCCGGTGATCTGGCAGATGTCGAGCTGGTGCAGTTGATAACCAAGGGTAATGCCCCGTATGCGGACAAGAAATATGCCGAGTGTTTTACCATCAACTCTTTTTATATCGGTTCCAATGTCCGCAGTATGATTCAGGAGGGAATGGGGGATTATACGCCCATTTTGATGTCGGACGTCCCGAGGCTGTTAGACAGCGGAGTGCTTCCCCTGGATGTGGCTCTTATCCAGGTAACCCCCCCTGACGAGAGGGGCAAGGTCAGCCTGGGAATATCAGTTGATATTGTTCGTAGTGCCGCAGATAACGCTTCTCTTGTCATTGCCGAGGTTAATCCTCATATGCCCTGGACCCATGGTGATTCTCTGATGGATATTTATGATATTGATATCCTTGTCCCGGTTGAAGGCGAAATCCTGGAAAGGGAGTCGCACCGGCTTCATCCGGTCAGTAAGAAGATAGCTGCCGAGGTAGCCGCTCTTATCCCGGACGGCTCAACCGTCGAGTTTGGACTTGGCCGGGTTCCGGGGGTGGGAAGACTGCCCCAGGCGGTGATGGATTATCTCCATGATAAAAAAGACCTTGGTATTCATACCGAGATGATTTCCGATGGGATTATTGATCTGGTTGAGTCGGGGGCTCTCACCGGGAACTGTAAAAGTATTGACCGGGGCAGAATAACCTGCAGCTTCTGTATGGGAAGCAGAAAGCTTTATGATTTTATCCATGATAATCCATTGTTTTGTTTCAGGCCGACTGAATATGTGAATAATCCTGCAGTGATCGGCAAACAGAAAAGAATGGTTGCCGTGAATATGGCTTTGGAGATTGATCTCACTGGCCAGGTCTGCTCCGACTCTGTGGGCGGGCGTTTTTATTCCGGTATCGGTGGTCAGGTTGATTTCAACCGTGGGGCGGCATTTTCAGAACATGGCCGTTCTATTATAACCATGCCGTCCACCCGGGACAAGGGTACAGTTTCCAGAATTGTTGCTACCCTCCATCCCGGTTCCGGGGTGGTTGTTACCAGGGGGACAGTTCACTTTGTGGTCACCGAGTACGGGGTGGCTTATCTGCATGGAAAATCAATCCAGGAACGGGTAATGGCACTTATTTCTATTGCTCATCCCGATTTCAGGGAGCAGCTTTTTCAGGAATCATTGGCATGTAAATATATCAGACCCTCTAAATCCGGTCTTGGTGATCGTTTTATTGTCCCTGGTGAAGAGTTTATGCGGACAACTTATCTCTTAAAAGATGGTATTGAAGTGAATTTTCGTTCCATCAGGCCGACAGATGAACCGCATCTTCGTGATCTTGTTTATAATCTTTCCCAGGAAACTATTTATAACCGGTTTATGAGTCGGATGCAGCGGTTTACTCATCGCCAGATTCAGGATTTTGTCTTTATTGATCATCGTCGGGATGTTGCCATTGTTGGTACGGTTCCGGAAGCCCATGGTGAGGAAATTATAGCTGTGGGCAGGTATTATCTCAATGAGAAAACCAATAAGGCGGAGGTTGCTTTTGTTATCCATGACAGTTGGCAGAATCTTGGGATTGGTAGTTTTCTGTTTCGCCATCTGATATCCATTGCCAAACGAAACGGTATTGCCGGCTTTACAGCAGAGGTTTTGAGGGATAATTATCGCATGCAGGCTATTTTCAACAGTTCCGGATATAAGGTAGAAAGCCGTCTTGACGATGGGGTTTATTCTTTTGAAATTGAATTTTAATATTTGCAGACCCTAAGATTCCCCGCACAGGAGTTTTCTGTCCGCAGGGCATTTTGTTTTTTTGAAAGTTTCTGAACATATGAGATATATACAGACATCGTAATCATTATTTAAAGTGGGGCTATTTTCGGCATATTATGTCGTTTTGGGGGTAGGTGCAGTCATCCTGTACGGTTGGTTGCAATCGGACAAATATAAGGCACTTCTGAACAGTTACGGTCCGATGATTATGCAGCTTTTGTAAACTCGCTTAACTGGTTATGTTTTAGTTATGTTCAAAAAAACAGCATTCAAAATTTCACCGTGCTAAAATCATCAATAATATTATTAGAGGTTAAAAATGTCCGTGGCATTCAAACAAGTAATTGAGAATATTGGGAATTTATCCTCTGGTGAAAAGGCATTAATTGCTCACTGTCTGATTTCTTCACTTGAAATAAAACATGATGATAGTGTTGACAAAGCATGGGGAGAACTTGCTCAACAGAGGTTTTATGGACTTGAATCAGGTGCGGTAAAAGGTCTTTCCTGGAATGAAATTAAAAACAAAATAAAAAGGTAACATGCCTAACCTCATATTCCATCCTGATATTGAGTATGAGGTTAGGGCTTCATATGAATGGTATCAAAAGCAAGCAGATGGATTGGGTGAAGATTTTTTAAGCGAACTTGAAACAGCATATCAAGCAATTGTTGAACTTCCAGATACTTGGCCAAATTTTGAAAAGGGTTTTCGCCGATTTTTACTAAGCAAGTTTCCCTTCTCAGTAATTTATCGGTTTAGCAAAAAAACTATATTCATTGTAGCTGTAATGCACAATAGTAGAAAACCTGGTTACTGGAGTGAAAGAACATAACAAAGCAAATCCATGCGGACGGTTAAAAGCGTCGTGCAAAAGACGTGCACCACTTTTAACCGCCGGTGATTTGCGGCGTTCTTGTTGACTGCTGCTCATGATCAACTGTTTTAATAGATATGGTAACTAATAAATGACTACAATATCAGGGAGCTTCAGCGGAATATCTCTGCCATCACTTTTACAGATGCTGGAGCAGGAGCAGAAGAGTTGTGTTCTATGTGTTGAGGCTGGAGATAAACACGGCAAGCTGTTTATTCAAGATGGTGACCTCATCGACTGTGAATATGGTGACATTGTTGGTCGTGATGGTGCGGATATTCTGCTTTCCTTGGAAAATCCTGTTCTTTTGCTTGAAGATGGAGAAAATAGAAAACGGCGTATTGATTGTTCTCTTGGTCATATTCTTTTTGATTTTGCAACGAGACAGAATGAATATCTCGGCAAACAGGCGGTTAAAGGAACTGCATGCAGTGCTGGCTCTTCCCGGAAAGAAGGTGGTGCCATTTCTGATAAGAGACAGTTACTTGATGTTATTGCATCCGTTTCTGAAATTAAAAAATACTGTTTACTCAACAGGCGGGGCAAGGTGATTGCCAGTTCTTTTCAGGACAAGATAATTGCTGATTATATCACATCCTGTGTTGTTGTCGGAATTAAAATGCGGAGAACGCTTGCGGTTAGAGGTCTTCATAGTATCCAGGTAATCATGGACAATAATGAAATGTTGCTGATATTGTCCGGGGCGGGAATGATATGCGGTTTGCAGTTGTCTGGAGATGCCCTGGTTGCAAAGGTTGTGGTAAAGTTGAGGCCTGTTTTGATTGCTGGTGTTGAATAGGCTTAAGTATTCGTTCTGTATTTTTTGAATTGGGAATAGTTGTGGGATGGAGATTTCAGGTGGAGAAATTGCTTAAAGAAATAGTTGAAAAAACAGGAGTTATTGGGGCCTGTATTTTTGTGGAGACAGAGATAGTGTTATCTGAGAGTGTTCCGGCATATCTAAGCGGAAATCTTTTATCTGTTGTTGGCTCTGATATATTTTATATGAATAAAACCGGTGTAAGTGCAGGATTATCTATCCGGTCGGCATTTTTTTATTTTGATAGATACAGGTTGCTGGTAATGCCGCTTAAGAAGGATGCCTCTTTGTTGATTATATGTGAAGCACAGGTTGATTGTTTAGCTATGGTTGCTGCTGTTGCCATGATTACTTGTGATGTCAGTGAAGAAGATCTGGCAATGGCAACAGATAAAAATAAAAAAGAACAAATGGAGGAAATTGTTTCCGAAGCAATTGATTCTGAGGAGATGGCTCAACTTTATGATCAGATTCAGATGATTCTTGCCGAGGCTGTTGGTCCGCTGTCCGAAGATATTATGCATTATTGCCTGCAACAATGGAAACAGTCAGGGGCTGCTGTTCCCGGTCGGCTTCCTGAACTGGAAAAAATGCTGGTGGAGGAGCTATGGGACAAAGACCTGGCAAATGAATTTGTTGAAAAAATGAAAAAAAAATAGTAGCTGTTCAGAAGCATTGGTAAACACTTACAGGTCTAAGTTTCCCATAAATCAGCACCTGTGGTGAACGGTTACGAATACTGAACGTCGAAGTTAAAATGTATGATCCCAATATGCAAATATCTGGGGTATGCACTTGACTCCAGCAGCCACTACATGTAGTGTAGCGGATTATGGAAGAAAAATTTCCCCGTACGAATCTGAACCGAGTGCAACACAAAAAAGTGATAAAGAAGCATGTATGTCTCGCAATGATTTCGCGATTGAAATTGAATGTCGAATGTCGAACAGGTA
>CAZHPX010000101.1:0-5544 GCA_964534785.1 uncultured Desulfobulbaceae bacterium
CTCACGGACAGGCATATTCATCTTTTCAGCTAGTTTTTCAATCAATTCTGATTTGTTCATGTTCCTCTCCTTTTCCCTCTATGGTAATATCTGGTAAAATGGTTTATACAATTAATTAGGTTTAATCAGGTATGTTTCTGATTGTAAAGGGTATTTTTCCAAAAAATATCTTTTTTATGTCTTTTTTGTTTAAAAAACGACTTTTGCCGCTATGTAAATTCCCCAATGAAAGCCCACCATAGGCGATTCTCCGCAGTTTTTTAACAGGATGACCAATGGCTGTAAACATTTTTCTAATCTGTCGTTTTTTTCCTTCGTGGATAATTATTTCCAGACGAATATCACCTCTTTTTTTAGAAACAAAGCGAATAGATGCAGGCAGGCTCTTTCTCTTTGCCCCTTCAATAAATATTCCCCGTTCGAGACGGCGAATCTGAGCCGGCTCCGGCGGCCTGTTGACTGTGACGAGATAGGTTTTTTTTATGCCGTAACGGGGATGAAGAATATGGTTGGCCAGTTGTCCATCATTGGTGAAGATAAGTGCTCCTTCGGAGCCCAGATCAAGTCTTCCCACCGGGAAAACTCTTGTCTTTATGTCCGGCAGCAGGTCGGTGACAATCGGCCGTCCCTGCGGGTCAGAGAGGGTGGTAACATAGCCGGTTGGTTTATTAAGGAGCAGATAAATGTTTTTTTTATCCTGGTGGTCTGCGGGAAGGGGACGACCATCAACTGTTATCCTGTCTATATTCGGGTCAGCCTTGCTGCCCATGGAGTCCACAACCCTACCTTTCACCCTGACCCGTCCCTGGCTGATAAATTCTTCGCATTTACGACGGGAACCAAGACCAGCCCGGGCAAGAATTTTCTGTAATCGTTCTTTCATTTGTCAATCATGCGGGAAGATGAGAAACTAACGCCAGCGGGCCGGGATAATGGAGTTAAACTTTTCGTCTACTTTTTGTCTGGTTTCATCATCAACTTCCAAAACAGCCGTATACCATGGTTTCATTCGGCAGTCAAATACTATTGGTGCTTGCAGGCCCACATGAAAACGGTGAGTTGTGGTTGTTTTGCCATGGATATCAGCGGCCGGTTCAAAACGGGTGAAAAAAGTCCAGAGAAATTCCTGGAGATTTATTGTGGCTTCGTGGCTGGAGTCAACAAGGATGATAACCGGCCAGTCTTTCAGATCGTTATGTCTTGTCATCTCTTTTGCCTGTTCCGGTCTTTCCTGATAGTTAATCCCCTGGACAACCAGGGTGCCTGGGAGAAAGACTTTTGGCTTTGAGCATCCGTCCGGCAGAGATGCAGAAAATTCCCTTGGTAACTCCCGTTGTTTTTCCCGTCCCAACCCCATCATCATGGCCTTGGAACCCTTATTTACCGAAGGCCCGGTGTAGTCAAGTGTGTCCTGGGAGACATTGGCAAAAACAAAGAGGTCTTGATCCCATTGTATCCTCTCTAAAATATGCTGCCAAAGGGTGGGGAAGTCCTCTACATCAATGGAGCCATCAGTGAGAAGGAGAAATTTTGTCAGAGAAAGCTGTCCTTCGCCAAGGATACGGAGACCGCTGGCAAAGGCTTCTTTAGGATAGCGGTTTTCAACCCGGGCTGCGGCTAAGCAGTGGAAGCCGGTTTCACCAAAGGTTTTAAGCTGTTTAACTCCGGACATAACTAATGGAAACAGGGGGGAGAGCAGTTCCTGGAGGAAATCCCCGATAAAATAATCTTCCTGCCTGGGATGCCCCACCACTGTGGCGGGATAGACAGCATTTTTACGGTGATAGAGATGGCTTACCTGGAAAACCGGATAATCATGTTTGAGGGAGTTGTAGCCGTAATGATCGCCAAACGGTCCTTCGAGGCGACGTTTGTGGGGTGGTACCACGCCTTTTATGGCAAATTCGGCTTCTGCCACGAGGTTATGACCGCCTTTGGGATCTTTGATCATGGCAAGCTTTTTGCCATGGAGCAGTGAGGCAAGGATGAGTTCCGGGATATTCTCAGGGAGCGGAGCAATGGCGGCAAGCATCAGGGCTGGCGGGCCTCCGATGTAGAGGGTCATGTCCAGGGGCTGATTACGGGCCTCAGCCACATGATAATGAAACCCGCCGCCTTTATGGATCTGCCAGTGGATACCTGTTGTGGTGTCATCATATCTCTGGATGCGGTACATGCCGAGGTTATGACCTCTGCCATCGGGGTGCTCGGTATAGACAAGGGGCAGGGTGACAAAGGGACCGCCGTCGGAGTGCCAGGAAGTGAGCATGGGCAACTCGCTTAAGCGGGCAGGTTGCTGACAACATTCCATCACCGCTCCAGTTTTGACAGCCTTCAAGCCGACTCTCAGTCCTTGACCAAGGAGAGAGCGGGATTTCCAGAGTGTGGACAGTGAAGGCGGAAGGGCATGTTCTGCAAGGTGAACCAGGTCGCGGACAAAATCAAGGGGCCGCCGGCCAAATGCAATTTCAAGCCGCTGGTTGGTTCCAAACAGGTTGGTCACCACCGGAAAAGAAGAGCCTTTAATCCTGGTGAAAAGAAGGGCCGGTCCCTGACGATCAATTACCCGGCGATGAATTTCGGCAATTTCAAGATATGGATCGACCTCTTTGTCAATGACTATAAGCTGATCATTTTTGCTAAGGATATCTATGAAATCCTGGAGGTTAAGTATTGGCGACATGATTTTCCCGGGTTTTGTTTCTTTAGTTTCAGGGTTCGGTATTAAGAATCTACCCCCTGGTAAGGGCGGTCTTCATCCAGAAAAAGTCTGTGATATTCACTTTTTTTCAAGTGGTTATGCATGAGCCTGGTCATCAGATCAATAATTTCTTCTATTTCTTTTTCACTAAGGCGTGGCAGCAGGGTATTTAAGAGCTGATCACTGCTGAAAAGTTTGAGGAAAACAGATAACGACTGTTCATCTGTTGTTCTGTTCAATCCAAAACAGATTGAGTCGGGGCGTTCCTGTTCTCGTGTATCCATGGTCATCCAGCTATTATTTTCCACCATACCTTGCGGGTACGGGGACCGTCATATTCACAGAAGAAAATTCTCTGCCAGGTGCCAAGCCATAATTTTGCATCTTCTATTATCACCGTTGCCGAACTGCCGGTGAGAGTGGTCATGGCATGGGCGGGCGAATTTCCTTCCCGGTGCTGAAAAGGGTAGTCTTTGGGGATAATTCGCTGAAAAACTCCAATCAGATCTTCCTGGACAGCCGGATCTGCTCCTTCATTGATGGTGATGCCGGCAGTGGTGTGTGGGCTGTAAACCATAAGCAAGCCGTTTTCTACCCCGCTTGTCCGGGCAGCTTCCCGGAGTTGCCCGGAGATGTCAACAAACTCCATGGAAGCCTTGGTTGAGAGTTGAAAAGAACCGCTACGCATGATGATTAGTTCTGAAGATGCCAGTTACCAAACTCATCCCGGCATGCGGTCGAGTAGGTTTTCTGGGGGACCCCGTCGATAATGGCGGTGATTTCTGCTCTTCGGCATATCCTGTCGGTTCTCGGGTCAGTAAAAGCTGGTTCAGGGACAACTCTGAACTGATTCCCGGTGTCCGGGTTAACCCATGACGATACCTGACGGGAAGGAGCCCGGTCATAGACATTGATGAGTTGTGTCTTGTCTGATTTATCCATTTCGTTGCCAACTATGTAACCGAGGAGACCGCCTATTGCGGCCCCGATCAGGGTGGCTTCTGTATCCTCACCGATGATCTGGCCTAAAATTGCACCTGTGGCTGCTCCGCCGACTGCCCCGACTTGACCTTTTTTTCCTTCCTGCACCTGCATACTGGCACAGGAGCTGAGAGCAAGAAAAGAACAGACAATAATGATGGAAAAGATTTTTTTCATGATAGTCTCCTTAATTTTTCTTTGGTTGATTGTGTTGCCTAATGGTCTTTTTTTATGGTATCAGGTAATTCCCGCTGGGGTTGAATACCAAGTTCTTTTAAAGTGTTAATTCTTGAAATCAGATTTCCTTTGCCAGTCAACAGGCGACTGCGGGCAGTCTGCCACGAGTGCTGGCTTTGTTCGAGGCGAAAACCTATGTCTTCAAAGGCCTCAAGAAAGCCTGCAAACTTATCATATAGATTTCCAGCCTGTTTGGCAATAGCTAAAGAGTTTTTTCCTTGCTCGTCAAGACGCCAGAGGTTGTGAATGGTACGGAGAATGGCAAGCAGGGTTGAGGGGCTGGCAAGGATAATTTTTTTACGCATGGCATGGTCGGGCAGGCTGGGTTCGTGGAGCAGGGCCGCCTGAAATGCGGGCTCGGTGGGAATAAAAAGGATGACAAAGTCCAGGCTGGTTATGGCCGGCAGCCGGTGATATCCTTTGCCAGCCAGGGCCCGGATATGACCGTGCAGGGATTGAAGATGAAGTTTAAGATGCTCTTTTTGTCTTTTTGGGTTTTCCTCCCCGGCCGCTTTTGTCCAGGCACTCAGGGAAACCTTGGCATCTATGACAACATCTCTGCCGCCCGGCAGCCTGATCAGCACATCCGGCCGGCATAACTGCCCGTTCTCGTCCCGGAGGGTGATTTGAGTTTCAAATTCATGCCCTTTACGTAGACCGGAGTTCTCCAGGAGTTTGTCAAGAACCATCTCCCCCCATTGTCCCTGGAGTTTATTTGTCCCCTGTAATGCCCGGGCAAGATTTCTGGCTTCATTGCTGATCTGCTGGTTCAGGTTTCTGAGCAGTTCGATCTCTCTGCACAGGGCGGCATGGTCGCGGCTGTTTTTATCGTAAACTTTTTCTACTTTTCCCTTGAAGCTCAGCAGTTGTTCTTTAACAGGATCAAGGATAGATGTGAGGTTTACCGTGTGCTGCTCGGTGAGTTGTTGTCCCTGCTGTTTCATGATTCGCATGGAGAGCAGTTGGAAATCTTTTTCCATCTGTTCCCTGGTTTTTTCAAGGATGTTTTTTCTTTCTTCCATAAGTGTTCTGGCTGCGGACAGTTCTGCCTGCAGGGTTGCGGTATTTCTGATTGATTGCTGCTGTTTTGCAAGGAGAATCTGCCGCTCATTGTCTATTTGCTTTTTTTCTTCTTCAATCCTTGTCAGGTTGCGGTTTGCCTGTTCCAGGCGGATGGAAAGCCCTGACTTTTGTCTGGTCAGTCGGTTGTAAACAGTGAAAGAGATGAGCAGAGCCGGAACAGCCGCACAGAAAAATCCTGTGAGGATGGAAACAAGATGGACATGATTGATAGTGGAAGAAAAAATGTTCAATGGTTACCTTTTCCTGTGGAGTTGGCGTAATGCTTCGAGTTCCTCCATCAGTTGCAGGGCCAGGGCACATCCTGGCAGATTGATTCGCAGATCTCGTTGAAGACGGATGGTGGTCTGGATTCGTTTGATTTCAATGGCGGAAAAAAACCATGCTTCAGTGGTTTTTCCTTTCGGACAGAGTAAACCTTCATCAATCATCTCTGTTACAAGTTCGGCAGACACATCACAAATACGGCAGATTTCTGTAAAAGAGCAGCTCATATCTTCATCAAGGACGGTGCCGGTTAAGTAAGTGCAGTTGTTTGTCATCTA
>CAZHPX010000102.1:0-5531 GCA_964534785.1 uncultured Desulfobulbaceae bacterium
TTTCCGCAAACGGTCACGGTATTTCAACCATCATTCGCGGTGCTGACCAGCACCGCGATTCACGGCGGCGAAGCCGCCGTGAATAAGGAGTTAACCATGTTATACCGTTTAAGCTTGTTATCCGTGCTTTTTTTTGTCTTTACCATTAACTGGATCCTGCCCGGTTCCAGCATGGCCGGGGAAGAGCGAACCATCACTCTGATGACCCATAACAGTTTTAATATCAGCAGGGATGTTGTCGGGGAATTTGAAAAACAAAATAATGTAGAATTAAAAGTATTCAAGGCAGGGGATGCGGGGGAGGCTTTGATTAAGGCTATTCTTTCCAAAGACAACCCCATGGCCGATGTTTTTTTTGGGGTGGATAATACTTTTTTCAGTCGTGCCATTAAAGCTGGTATTTTTTTACCCTATGAATCTCCGGAGCTTGTTAACATTCCTGACGATCTGAAAATAGATGAAAAAAGTCTTCTTCTTCCGGTCAGTTACGGTGATGTCTGCCTGAATTATGACAGAGAATGGTTCGCAGACAATAAGTTAACCCCGCCTGCAAACCTTTTGGATTTAATCAAACCTGAATATCGGGGCTTAGCTGTTGTCCAGAATCCAGCCTCTTCTTCACCGGGTCTTGCCTTCCTTCTCACCACCATCGGTCAATTTGGCGAAGAAGGATATCTTGCTTACTGGAAATCGTTACGGGCCAATGATGTCCTTGTTGTCAACGGCTGGGAAGAAGCATATTTCAGCCATTTTACCGCCGCCTCAAAAGGAAACCGGCCCATAGTGGTAAGCTATGCCTCAAGCCCTGCGGCATCTGTTTATTTTTCGGAGAAACCTCTTGCTGAAGCACCGACCGGGGCTGTACTCAGCCCGGAATCAGCCTTTCGCCAGGTTGAATTTGTCGGTATTTTGAAAGGGACAGAAAAAAAGGTACTTGCCCGAAAACTTGTTGATTTTATGCTGAGTCGTCCGTTTCAGGAGGATATCCCCTTGCAGATGTTTGTTTTTCCCGCCAATCGGACAGCAGTCCTGCCGGAAATTTTTGTTAAACACGCCAGGTTGGCCGAAAAAACAGCTTTTGTTGCCCCTGAAGACATTGAAAAAAACAGGGAAATATGGATAGAGGCCTGGACAAATACAATGTTACGCTGAGTTGTTGCAAGCTTGTCTGTCCAGCCTGCAATTCGCAGCTTCTGGTCTTTTTTTAGCAACCGATCATATGGTTGGTTACCCTGTTGGTTTCATGGCCAATAGACATGTAAGCTCTAATCGGCTGGTTGCATTCAATAGGGAAAAGGGGAAAATTACCATATAATGGGACTGAATAAAAAATACCATTGGTTGTTACTGGTATTGCCCTTACTTTTCCTGTCCCTGTTCTATTTCTATCCCCTTATCAGGATATTTCATTTAAGTTTCTTTCCAGAAGGAGTATGGCAGGGCAGGGGGATAGTCAGCCTCTTCACTACCCCAACCTATTATAATATCCTCAAATTCACTTTTTTTCAGGCTGCCCTGTCAACCCTGTTGACTTTGCTTGTGGCCCTGCCGGGTGCCTGGCTTTACGGTCAATATAATTTTCCGGGGAAAACATTCTTTCGGGTTCTGACCACAATACCTTTTGTTCTTCCCACTGTGGTTGTTGCTGCGGCCTTTCATGCCCTGCTTGGAGAAAGCGGCGTGTTAAACAGTATCCTGATGGGGCTTTTGAATGTCAGCACCCCACCTGTTCGTATTGAGCAGACCATGTACTTTTTTCTCCTTGCCCATGTCTTTTATAATTATTGCATAGTCGTCCGTATTGTTGGCGGTTATTGGGAAGCCGCCGATCCAAAACTTCGTCAGGCCGCCGCCATGCTCGGAGCATCGCCTCTCAAAGTTTTTTTCCATGTCTCCCTGCCATTGTTGATGCCGGCAATTGCTTCTGCCGCCCTGTTAATTTTTATCTTTTGTTTCACCAGTTTCGGGGTCATTCTGATTCTTGGCGGTCCCTTATATGCGACCCTGGAGGTGGAGATTTACCGGCAGACAATTTCCCTGTTCAACCTGCCCATGGCCGCTACCCTGTCCCTCATCCAGATAATCTGTAATTTTCTGCTGATGTGGTTGCATGGAAGACTTGTGGCAATTCATTCATTTTCCTGGTTTGGTGGAAGCAGTCAAAAACAGACAGCCGGAAATAGTCTTGTCGGTAAAAAAATAAAAATATTTATTACCGCTAATATGATATTTGTAATCATGCTTATCCTGTTTCCCATGCTTGGTTTGCTTATCCATTCCCTGCATGGGGAACATGGCTGGACAATCAGCTATTATCAGGCCCTGTTTATAGATAAAGAAAATTCTCTGTTTTTTGTTTCACCGTTCATGGCAATAACAAACAGCATTGGTTTTGGTATGGCCGCTATGCTTATCGGGCTTGCTGTCGGGCTGCCTGCAGCCGTCTTTCTTGCCAGAGCCGGTAAAAAAGGGACCGGCTTCATGGATGCCGTCATTATGCTGCCTCTTGCCACTTCCGCAGTAACACTCGGCCTGGGCTATATAATTTCCTTCAACAAACCTCCTCTTAATATTCGTGATTCCGTATTAATTATTATTCTTGCCCATAGTCTGGTAGCCTTCCCGTTTATTATCCGTTGTCTGCTGCCATCCCTTCGTGCCATTCCTGTCAGGCTTAAGGAGGCGGCAGTAATGTCAGGTGCTTCACCATTTGCAGTGATGACTAAAATAGATTTTCCATTGATAAAAAAACCATTGCTTGCCGCGGCAATTTTTGCTTTTGCCATCAGCATGGGGGAATTCGGAGCCTCAATTTTTATTACCCGCCCGGAAACTCCCACTTTGCCCGTGGCCATTTTCCGCTACTTAAGCAGACCGGGAGAACTTAACTATGGTCAGGCCATGGCGATGAGTGTTATCCTGATGCTGGTTACCATGCTTGCTTTTTTTCTCATGGAAAAACTTTTCAAAAACCGGTAAGCGATGAATAATTTTGTTCAGATTGTTGAACTTTGTAAAAAATACGATACCATCCCGGTGGTTAATAAGGTCTCTTTCGCCCTTGGCAAAGGAGAAATTCTTTGTCTGCTTGGTCCGTCCGGATCGGGAAAAACCACTCTTCTTCGTCTTCTTGCCGGTTTGGAGTATCCTGACAGCGGTATCTTTTTTTTAAACGATAAGGATATGGCTGAGGTTGCCCCTCATAAACGAAATTTCGGGATGATGTTTCAGGAATATGCCCTGTTTCCCCATAAAAATGTTCATGAAAACATTGGTTTTGGTCTGGAGATGGGAAAGTGGTCAAAGTCGGCGAAAAAACAGAGAGTAAGGGAGCTGGAAATTCTGGTCGGGCTGGAGGGTAAAGGCAGGCGAAAGATCGCTGATCTTTCCGGTGGAGAACAGCAGAGGGTAGCTCTGGCTCGCAGTCTGGCTCCCCAACCAAGATTGCTTCTCCTTGATGAACCACTTGGCTCGCTTGACAGGACTTTGCGGGATCGACTTGCCGGAGAAATTCGCCGTATCCTTAAGCAACAGGAGATGACTGCGATTTTTGTCACCCATGACCAGAGTGAGGCGTTCAGGGTGGCAGATAGAATAGGTATTCTCATGGGGGGGCGTATGATTCAGTTCGATGGGCCGGAACAGGTTTATCGCAGACCGATAAATGAAGCTGCTGCCCGTTTTCTTGGGTTCAGCAATTTAATCAACTGTAAACTCCAACCGCTGGCAAAACTCTTTCAACAGGTATCACCAGCTCTGGCCAGGTACCAGGGCAGGCTTTTAATTCGTCCGGAAGGGGCCTCGCTCAGCAAAAACAAAAAAGAATCCGCAGGTAATCCGGTATACCTTAAAGGTATTGTGGTGGAACGATTGTTTCAGGGACATTCTTATGAGGTGAAGATATTATCTGATTTCCTGCATCTTAACTTTATTCTGGCCATTGACCCGGAACCGCCTGAAACAGGGGAACCTGTAAACCTGATAATCAATCCGGCATCGCTGGTGAAAATCAGGTGACAGGGGACAGGGGACAGATTATTATGAAGGGTATCATCTTTGCCAACGGGAAGTTGACGGCAAAAGAAATGGCTGTTGAAATCGCCGGGGAGAGCGATCTCATTATTGCTGCTGATGGCGGGCTTGCTCATTGTTTTGCATTGAATATCAAACCACATGTTCTAATTGGAGATTTTGACTCAACCCTGCCGGGATTGATTCATCAGGCCGCAGAAACAGGGGCAGAGATAATCCGCCACCCCAAAGACAAAGATAAAACCGACCTGGAGCTTGCCCTTGACCTGTCCATGGGCAAAGGGGTCAAAGAGATATATCTGTTCGGGGCATTGGGTAATCGCTGGGACATGAGTCTTGCCAACCTGCTCCTGATAGCTGCCCCGGTCTATGCAGACATGCAGATTACCATTGTTGACGGGCAAACCATCATTTATCCGCTTAAAAACGGGGATAAAAAAGAACTTTCTTATGGTAATGGCAGGCGGGTGTCATTGATACCCGTTAAAAATGATATCAGGGTAACTCTTCAAGGATTTAAATATCCACTCACCGGCGGCAGGATTGCTTTTTCCAGTACCCATGGAATAAGCAATTCCCTGACCGGGGACAGGGGAGTCATTATTGTCGAGAGTGGAGTGCTGCTCTGCGTGCAGAGCAAAGAAACAGCATGAGCATAAATGACCTTCTGAACGAAATGTTTTGCCGGCAGTACGGGTGGCACCCCCACCATCACCAGTGCGGCAAAGGGTAACCAACTATACCGGTTAAGAATGACATAGAGTAGCAGAGGCCCCCCGTCCCACCGCAGAGCAGTGGGACGAGGAGGGGGGGGCGAGTTGATGTGTTTACGAGGGATGTATATGTTGTCAGCGGTACTGTCTTGTGTTTGCCATTGCTAATATGTTGAAAATGTTTTAAAAAATAAGCGAATATTTGTAAAAATTGTAACCTCTCAATAACCTCTGGCAAAACAATAAATTTTTATTTTTTTTGCCCTGATGACACCAGTGCGGTGTCACCTTTCACTGGTTGCTCCGCGACCGGAAGAAGTTACTAAAAATTTAGCTGTCATTCCAAATTCATCCGAGTTCAAAAAAATAATAAAAATGCTGATTCATCTGCTCAGACATGGACGAACTATTGCACCGGCTGGAGTTATGCTTGGGGCAACAGATATAGTCCTCTCACCTGTCGGGATAAAACAGGCCCGAACCCTTGCCCGCAGGCTGCCTGAAAACATTTTCTGTATTTGCAGTCCCATGCTGCGGGCGAAACAGACCCTTGAATGTTTGCAGGAGCAGGGGACAATGCCGGCAGAAGTGGTGTTTGACGAGCGGTTACGGGAAATGGATTTTGGTGAGTGGGAACTTAAAACTTTTAATGAAATTGTTGCTGCCGGACATGATATTTCGGGCTGGCTGGAATATTCCGGTTTCACCTTCCCGGGGGGGGAGTCTGTGTCGGGGTTTACCCTGAGGGTCACATCTCTGCTTGACAAGTTACGGGCAGAGAAAGAC
>CAZHPX010000103.1:0-5527 GCA_964534785.1 uncultured Desulfobulbaceae bacterium
AACATTCTATTAAATACATTAAGTTCAATTTTTTCAAGGATGTTTCATCTTTTTAAATTAATAACAAGCTATATCAGTAAAAGGAGAAAAAACATGGTCAGTGATAAAATAATCCAGGTATCAGACAATGAATTCGACAACACGGTGATTAAAAACACTCTCCCCTGCCTCGTTGATTTCTGGGCTCCATGGTGCGGCCCCTGCAAGGCTATCGGCCCGGTTATTAATGAACTTGCAGAGGAGTTTGCCGGAAAAATAATTATCACCAAAATGAATGTTGATGATAACCCGGTTACTCCGGGAAAGTTCGGCCTCCGTGCCATCCCCACCCTGATTCTTTTCAAAAATGGCGAAGTGGTGGACAAGGTAACCGGTGCTGTCGGTAAATCACAGCTCGTTGACCTGATCAACAAGGCCCTGTAGCAGCACATGAGTACCGATTATCAACTCATCATCATCGGCGGTGGGCCAACCGGTCTCACCGCCGGGCTTTATGCTGCCCGAAGCCGTATAAAAGCCCTGCTCCTTGAAAAAGGTGCAACCGGCGGTCAGGTTCTCCTCACCGACTGGGTGGATAACTACCCCGGGTTCACCAATGGTATCAGTGGGTTTGAACTGGTGGAAAAAATGACCGAACATGCCGATCGTTTTGATCTGGAAAAACGATTCGCCACAGTCACCTCCCTTGAGCTCCAGGATGAAATAAAAACAATATCCCTGGAAAACGGAGAGTCCCTGACATCCAAAACGGTTATTATCAGCACAGGTGCCAGGCCGCGTCCTCTCAATGTCCCCGGCGAAAAAGAATTCGCCGGTCAGGGGGTGTCTTACTGTGCAACCTGCGACGGACCTTTTTATCGTAATCAGAACATCGCGGTGGTGGGAGGCGGCAACACCGCTATTCAAGAAGCGATCCACCTGACAAAGTTTGCCGACAAGGTGACAGTCATTCACCGGCGGAATACATTGC
The DNA here is from genome assembly GCA_964534785.1 of uncultured Desulfobulbaceae bacterium. Classification (GTDB taxonomy): domain Bacteria; phylum Desulfobacterota; class Desulfobulbia; order Desulfobulbales; family Desulfobulbaceae; genus DRLX01. The sequence continues at coordinate 971 of CAZHPX010000103.1, forward strand.
GTGCCACCACGATTCTCCAGGAAAAAGCCTTTGCCAGCGATAAAATAAATTTTATCTGGGACACCACTGTCCAGGCGATAGAAGGGGATACAAACGGAGTTAACAGGTTGCGGCTTGTCAATAACACCAACACATCCACCATAGATGTAACCGGTATTTTTATCCTCGTCGGAGTTATTGCCAACAATGAAGTCCTCCCCATAAATCAGCTCGAAACAGACCCTGCCGGTTTTCTGATTACAGACAACGAAATGCAAACCTCCATTGCCGGGGTGTTTGCAGCTGGTGACATTCGCAGTAAACAGTTTCGCCAGATAATCAATGCGGCAGGCGAAGGAGCCACCGCTGAATTATCAGCAGAACGATACCTCACCAATCTTAAATAAGGAAGGGGAATTTGTATGTCTAAGTTATTTAATGTACATCCCTAAGTACTATGCTCTATTATAAAAAAAATACAACAGGTTCTTCCTCCATTGTCAAGACATGCCGCATCGCCATCGTCTGCTCCCTGCTTTTTGCCCTGGGAGGATGTGCCACTTTTGAAGGAATGTTTGACAGAGTTACCTTTGGTATCGGCGGTGACGAAACAACCGGACAGGAAGCCGCCGCAACCCTGATCGTTACAGGAATGGAAGCATATAACGAAGGCGATTATTATGATGCACTCCAGGCCTTCAACCAGATTCTTGAAAACTACCCTTTCAGCCCCGAGGCAATGCTTGCCAAATTAAAAGCCGCAGACAGCCATTTTTACAGGGGTGAGTACATGGAAGCCAAAGCTCTCTACCAGGAGTTCAAGGAACGACACCCAACCAACGAGGCTATCCCTTATGTCATGTTTCAAATTGGCCGCTGTGATTTTCGCCGCATTGACCGTATAGACAGAGATATTTCAGGTGCAATGGAATCTATCCAGAGTTTTTCCCGCCTGTTACGGGCATTCCCGAATTCACCTTATACGAGAGAAGCAAAAGCTCATATTGAATCAGCAAGGGACTTCCTGGTAAATCATGAATATTTTGTTGCTGTTTTCCATGTCAGGACCCAGCAGTATGAACAGGCAAAACACCGGCTCCGAAACCTGCTTAACATGTATCCAGATTCAACCATTGCCCCAAAAGCAAAAGAATTATTAGAGCGATTGGAAGCAGGGGATCCACCAAGATGGGGACTCAGAAAATGGCTGCCGGATCTGGCCATGCCGGATTTAAAATTCTGGAACAATGACGAAAAAGACGATCAACCTGCCCTGCCGACACAACCGCCAACAGCACAGGTCGACCCAAATATCTGAAAAAATAAATGTTGAATATTCCTCGTCCCACCGCAGAGCGGTGGGACGAGGGGAAAACCGTGAACTGCTACACTGTGGAAACAAAACCTGTATAGACAGGACACGCCTTGTCTATACGATTTAGTTCAGTGTTCAGCAACAGCCACAGCTTCTTCCCCCTGGTCAAAAGAAAGTCGCATGGCCCGCACCGGGCAGCCGGTAACACAAAGACCACACCCAATGCATTTTTCCACATCAAAACAGACTTTCATGGATGGTCGTTCAATATATAGCGCACCAACAGGACAAATTCCGGTACAGGCCCCGCACTGAAAACACTGCCTTTCGTCCCTGCCTATCCTTGCGGCCAACCGCTCAACCTGGACGCCGATTCCTTTCAGATATGTCAAAGCATCCTGAACATTCTCTCGGTTCCCCTTCAACTCAAGAACCATAATTCCATCCCTTTGGGGGCGGATATCGGCTTTAAGGATATTACACTCTACCGCATACTGCTTAACCAGCATGTATATGATTGGCTGACCCGAGATTTCCTTGGGATAACGAAGAAAATACATCCGTGTGTACATACTTTTTATTCCATTTCATTTTTTTCAATGACCGGCGATTGCCAGATATAGCCGCTGTAACCGTTCACCCCAAGTGCTGATTTAGGGAAAACTTAGCCCTGTAAGTGTTTACCAGCCGCTTACAACTACTTTCTCAACAAGAACATTCACATCAACCTCTGTGTTCAAAACAAGCAGCCTCTCGCCATCTATTTCATCCGGCAGATCAAAAGCTTCTTTTTGGCGGGTAAAAATTTCCCAGCGACCATCGGAAACAGCCTCCGGGTCCCGACGACGCTGTTCAAGCCTTTTTCTGGTCTCCTCATCAGAACATTGACAGAAAACAAACCAGACAGAACCCCCGGCACGCTCTCCACATTCAATAATTAATTCCCGTTCGCGACGGCTGGCATAAGAACCATCCAAAACCACGCTCCGGCCCTGCTTCAACAATTTCGCAGTCATATCAAGGATGAACTGATAAGTGCGTCTCGTCATTTCAGGAGTATAAATCCCCTCCCCCATACCAGCCGGTTTATGCTCTGTGACCTCAATCCCGAGCAGCTCCTTGCGAACACGATCAGTATTGAAATAAGATGCCCCCTCCCTGTTGGCATAAGCTTCTGCCAGGGTCGACTTACCGGAGGCAATCAAACCAAAGAAAACCACCACCCTTGCCATATTTTCAGTTCCTGTCAGCATAAATGCAGGCAAGACTGAAATAGCGACCGGCATCTGCCAGTAGTTTTTCTTTCATATCCGGGGCAACCGCCGGATCAGATGCCGTAAAAAGACTTATCTTCCCCCTGACAACAGCACGATAACAGGTATAAAAATTCAACATTTCCCGAAGTCCGTCATCCCCTGAGAGCTCACAAAAACGGTCAATAAAAAAATTTGACAACTCCCCTAAACCATGAAAATCAATATCCATGGCCAGAAAAGCCACATCACTTACCACATCACAGTAACGGAATCGCTGGTTAAACTCTATACAGTCATAAATGTACACTTGATCGGCAAGACAGATATTGGCAGAGTAAAGATCACCATGACAATCCCTGATTTTTCCCTGCTCAATCCTCTTCTCAAACAGCTCTTTTTCAACAAGTACGGAACGGGCATAAGTTGAAATTTCAACAAACTGCTGCCGGGATAAGGCCGAGCCGCCGACAAACTCTTCAAGCTGATCAAAATTTTCAAGAACATTAACCGCCACAGCATCAGCCCTGCCAAAGGTATCAATTTCCTCATTTCGCCGGGCCTGCTCATAAAAAGGTACCAGGACGGAAACAATCTCCTCAATATCCCGTTTTTCCAGTTCACCCCGGCCGATAACCCTGGACATCATCCGCTCTTCCGGCATCCTTTGCATCTTAATGCCGTATTCCACAACTTCACCGTCACCGTCAATGACCAGTCCTTCGTCTTTGCGGTTAACTGTCACCAACCCCAGATAAATTTCAGAACATAACCGCCGGTTAAGCAATAACTCCTGCTCACAGCAAATTTTCCGCTTTTCCAGGGTAGAAAAATCCAAAAACCCAAAATTAACTACCTTCTTGAATTTATAAACAAACTCCCCTGCCAGGAGAACAAAGGAAATATGGGTCTGCACCAGCTCCACTTTATCCACCTCATGGGGATAAGAATCAGGAGACAGAAGAGTCTGAATATATTGAGGGTATACCATATCAGTCATGTGGTTCTCCACTTACTGTTCTGTATTTACCAAAATCAGTAAAAATTTGGCTTATGCTAAAGAGCTATCAAAACCACTGCATTGTAAATATTTGGCAGCACTCCTTCTGGAGGCGATCAGGCCGCAAAATCACCACTTCCTGAAACAAGGTTGCATTACGGTAATACATTGCTGCAACAATGCCAAGGGTACGTTTATTTTTAATTAATTAATTTATGATATTGACAATGAGACGCCCAATCCCTATTTTCTATAGGCTATCGGAAACAATAAAAAAATAAAGCAGAAAAATGAATCAGCAAAGACTTCGTAATCTTTTACAATCCCTGCAAAGCGGCTCTCTTGATATCGAAACAGTGGTTGACCAGTTACGCCACCTGCCGGGAGAATCTCTTTCCACAGCCCAGCTTGATCATCATCGCTGCCTGCGAACCGGTATTCCGGAAGCGGTTTTTGGTGAATCAAAAACCGCTTCTCAACTTGTTGAAATTCTTGCCGCCCAGCTAAGGCACCCCCAACCGGTCATGGCGACCAGAATATCTGCGAAAAAAGCCGAAACCATTTATGCGGCTCTGCCGGAACTTACCTGGCACCAGGAAGCCAGAATGCTCACCGGGAATGATCAACATACTCCCAGCCGCAGTAAAACTATGGCCGCCGTTCTCGTCACAGCCGGTACCTCTGATCAGCCAGTTGCAGAAGAGGCAAGAATTACCTTAAAGAGTCTTGGCTGGAACAGTATCAATATCTGCGATGCAGGAGTTGCCGGACTGCACCGCATCCTTGCCCATCAACAAAGTTTGCAGAAGGCAAAAGTCATAATTGTTATTGCCGGCATGGATGCGGCTCTGCCATCAGTGGTTGCAGGCATGACCCAGGCCCCGGTGGTAGGTATTCCGACTTCAATCGGTTACGGCACCGGCAAAGGCGGTTTTTCCGCTCTGTTTGGCATGCTCAACACCTGTGCACCCGGCCTTGCCGTGGTCAACATCGACAACGGGTTTGGTGGT
>CAZHPX010000104.1:0-5489 GCA_964534785.1 uncultured Desulfobulbaceae bacterium
GTCCGCAGCCTGAAGCTTGCCAATGTCCTGGTAATGGAGACGCGGTTTACCGGGATTGAACCGTTTACTGGTAAAGGGATTGATTTTATCACCAGCCGGGCGGTGACAGAACCTGAAAAATTCCTGGAAATGGTCAAGCCTCTGCTCAAGAGAGAAACAGAGGCATTACTTATGCTTGGCCCTGAAAAACGGGATTTATGGCGTGAGAACAGTCCGCTTCCCGGGTTGCGGATTGCAAAAGCCCTTGATTTTGTTTTACCTGTTTCCAAGGGACAGCGGACGGTATGCCGGGTTCAGATGGATAGATGACAGAAGCCAGATGACAGAATGGTTTGATGCTTCGCATTTGGTTAATAGAGTGACCAGGAGCCTGTCCGAGCATATTTTTTTGGAAATAACGCAGAGATGGGGAAGGTAGATAGCGTAGACTTCGAGCGAGGTACGAGACTCCGAAATGCATTCTCGGACAAGCTCCTGGCTGTAATTCATGGTAAAGAAGCTCTACTCTTAACAAAAAAGAGATTAGATAATGTTTAAATGTAAATCGTAACTACTTAAGGATAATCAATGAAAAAAATAGCAATACTATCCGGCGACGGTATCGGCCCGGAGGTGATGGCAGAGGCTATAAAAGTGTTGGATGTCGTTCAGAAAAAATTTAACTTCACCCTTGAATATACAGATGCTGCCGTAGGCGGCATAGCCATTGATAAGCATGGTCAAGCCCTGCCCGGTTCCACCCTTGATGTCTGTTCGGCAAGTGATGCTATTCTTTTTGGTTCGGTGGGCGGCCCCAAATGGGAGACTCTTCCCCCGGAAGAGCGGCCGGAGAGGGCGGCTCTTCTGCCTCTTCGCAAGCATTATGATCTGTTCTGTAACTTGCGTCCGGCCCGGGTCTTTAAATCTCTAACCTCTGCTTGTCCGCTTCGGGCTGATATTGTCGGGGATGGTTTTGATATCCTTGTGGTTCGAGAGCTCACCTCCGGTATATATTTTGGTCAACCCAAGGGACGGGAAGGAAGCGGCCTCGAGGAAAAGGCCTGGGACACCATGGTTTACAACCGTTTTGAGATAGAGAGAATTGCGAGAATAGCCTTTGAGGCGGCCCGGGTTCGCCGGAAAAAGGTTGTCTCGGTGGACAAGGCCAATGTCCTGACGACCATGGTTCTGTGGCGGGAGGTGGTTAAGGAGGTTGGAGCTGATTATCCTGATGTGGAACTTGGTCATATCTATGTTGATAATGCTACCATGCAGCTTGTTCGTGATCCAGGGCAGTTTGATGTCATGCTTTGTGGCAATATGTTTGGTGATATAATCTCAGATGAAGCGGCAATGCTGACCGGTTCCATAGGAATGCTGGCTTCTGCCAGTTTAAACAGTGATAATTTCGGTCTTTTTGAACCGGCAGGCGGCTCTGCCCCTGATATTGCCGGCAAGGGTGTGGCCAATCCTGTTGCCCAGATTTTATCGGCAGCCATGATGCTTCGTTACAGTTTGGGGGAAGAAGAGGCTGCCGGTGCCATTGAACAGGCAGTGGCTGTAACCCTTGAGCATGGCATCATGACTGCGGATATAGCTATTTCCGGTTGTACAGTGGTGGGAACTGCGGCCATGGGTGATGCAATTGTTGCTAATCTTTAATTGATATGAATTATCCTGAAAATATCATCCTTGTTTCTACCCATGCATCAAGAGAGTTGGCTGGGCTGGTTGCTGAGTGTATGGGGCTTCCTTTAACGGAAATGAAGTATAAAATATTTGCTGATGGTGAACAGTATCATGCTTTCCCTGATGATATTGGCGGCTGTGACCTGGTGGTAATTGGTGCTACCCATGATGATGCGGCTTACCAGGAGCTGCTGGATCTGATTGCGGGTGGTCGTTACTGGAATGCGGACAGTGTTAATGTGGTTATTCCATATCTTGGTTATTCCACCATGGAGCGGGCCAAACCTGAATCAGGAGAAATACCCAAAGGAATTACCAGGGCCAGGCAGATATTCAGAACCAGGCCGGATTTCGTTGCTTTTGTTGATCTTCACTCCGAGGCGGTTCTTCATGCCCATTCCGGTGATGTTGCCACCCGACATATCTGGACGGAACGGTTGGCGGTGGAGAGAATCAGGAAGCTTGAACTGGAAGATTATGTATTGGTTTCGCCTGATTACGGGTTTTCAAAACGGGTAGCCAGGATGGCCGGCCATCTTGACTGTCCGCACACTGCAGCGAATAAGGATCGTTATGATGCTGACCACACCATTGTCAGGCAGTTATCCAGTGCGATCAAGGGAAGGCTGGCGATTATCTGTGATGATATGATTCGTACCGGCGGTTCCATGCTTCAGACTGTGGATCGCTGTTATGAGGCCGGAGCCGTTGATGTGATGATTATGGCGACCCATCTTGTCATGGCAGGTGATGCCCGGCAGCAGTTTCTGGATAAGGGAATAAAATGTATTATCGGGGCAGATACTTATCCGGGCAGCAGGAGCGATGAATTGCTCAGTGTTTATTCGGTTGCTCTGCTCATTGCCCGGGAGCTTAAGCATCGTTTGGGTAAGATTTAAATGTTTGTGGAGTAATATTTTATCTATTTAATATTGTGAAAAAAAATGAAAAAAATCGGTATTGTTGGCTGGAGAGGTATGGTCGGTTCCGTGCTTATGGAACGGATGCGGGTCGAGAATGATTTTGCAGCAGGTGAGTATATATTTTTTTCCACTTCCCAGGCAGGTCAGGACGGACCGGAAATAAACGGGATAATCCATGAACTGCAAGACGGTTATAACCTTGCTTTACTTCAATCGTTAGATATTATTCTTTCCTGTCAGGGGTCGAGGTACACCAGAGAGGTTCATTTAAAACTGCGGGAACAGGGTTGGGCTGGTTACTGGATTGATGCAGCCTCTACCCTGCGTATGGAGAAGGACGCGATAATTGTTCTGGATCCGGTTAACCGCAATCTGATAGAGCAGGGGCTGGCTGATGGTATTAAAAATTATATCGGTGGCAATTGCACGGTATCGCTTATGCTCATGGGGCTTGGCGGTCTCTTTGAGCAAGGCTGGGTGGAATGGATAACCACCCAGACCTATCAGGCCGCATCCGGGGCCGGGGCAAAAAATATGCGGGAACTGGTCAGTGAAATGCGGATACTAGGCGAGAACTGTGCCTGGCTGCTTGATGATCCGGGTGCCTCGGCTCTGGATATTGACAGCAGGGTTACCTGCACGCTGCGGGATAAACTTTTCCCAACCGAACATTTTGGGGTTCCTCTTGCTGCCAGCCTTATCCCCTGGATTGATACCGCCATGGAAAACGGCCAGACCCGCGAAGAATGGAAGGGCGGGGCAGAAACCAATAGAATCCTGGGATATACTGACAACCAGGTTCCTGTTGACGGTAACTGTGTGCGGATTGGTGCCATGCGCTGCCATAGCCAGGCGTTTACCATAAAATTGAAAAAGGATATTCCCCTTGTCGATATAGAGGCGGTTATTGATCAGCAAAATAAATGGGCATACCTTATTGCCAATGATCGGGAAGAGACAATCCGGGAGCTTACTCCCGCCCGGGTTACCGGCACCCTCGATATTCCGGTGGGGCGTTTGAGGAAGATGACCCTTGGCAATGACTTTGTCAGTGCTTTTTCAGTGGGTGATCAGTTACTCTGGGGAGCAGCGGAACCGGTCAGGAGGATGTTGAGGATTGTTCTTGAGCATTGTGGATAAGGCGGGGAACTGTGAACGGTTATCAAAGAAAAGAAGAAAGGACTCGGCAAAAAACTGATATTTATTGCCGAGTCCCAGGTTATAATTTCACGGCCTGATTATCACACAATCACATTCCGCATCGCTGATGTTCAAAAGAAGAAATCTCGCATCAATCCCGGCTTCTTTCAATTGTTTGTAGGCAAGATCAGCCCTGGCCCCGGTGGCACAGTGAACAAAAATTTTCTTGTCCCTCGGCAGGGTGTCAATTATAGAGGGAATCTCGTCCAGAGGGATATTTACCGTATTTTTGAAAATACCAAGCTGGGCAATCTCTTCCTCAGTACGGGCATCAATGATCATGACATTGGGAATTTCCCCTTCTGTGGCTGCCTTAAACTCAGCAACAGATACCTCTCCCTTGCCAAGTATCCGCTGCCAGGTTATTTCGGTTGAAAAAATTGCCCCTTTTTCAATTTTACCATCGCCATCAACCCAGCCCTGGAAATTACCTTCAACCAGAGAAACAAACTTAAATCCATCATCTTTCAGATCAGCATAAGCAGCCATTACCTCTCCTCTGTCATCACTATACAAGACAACCGGAGCGTTACGGGGAATATCATCAAGACGATTTTCAAGTTCTTCATAAGGGATGGCCAGAGCCCTGGGAATCCGCCCGGCAACAGCCTTGCCAGCTGACCTGATATCAAGCAGAACAATATTGCCGCTGATTATAAAATCATTTGACGCATAGAGAGGAAAACCTCTTGCAGCCCAAGCAGGTTCACCCTCAAGATAGACACGAACATTGTTATATCCATATGTTACCGCCAGACCGGCGCTTTTGGGAGACATAGTTCATGTGGGGCCTCCACAATAAAAGACCAGCATTATATTCTTATCTTCAGGCAAAAGCTTTTTTTTCTGCTCTTCCGCCATATCAATCGGAATACTGATCGCACCTGGAAGATGTGCCTGATAAAAACGCCTGACCGGCCTTGAATCAACAACTAAAACATCCATACCGCGGTCAATGGCTGCTTTCAGTTCATCGGTTTTTATCTCCGTAACGCCAGGAGGCAGTGTGGCCAGTTTCGGTTTTACAGAGACAACTACTTTGGCATCGCCGATCTGCTCATAGGTGATAATTGCCTTTTCACCTTTTTTGGCAAATTCAAGCCCGGTTGTCTGATCATCAAACCGCAGCATCATAGTTTCGGCTTTGGCACCCTTACCCACCGTAATGGAGATAGTTTTTGCCCGGTTTGATTTACCGGCAATTTTCCCTACAATAACAGTTTTAGCTTGAACAGCCTCAATCATTGTCCCTCCAGTTACGGACAGTTGTGGCTTTTCAGCGGCACAACCGACAATGAGTGGTGCTGTCAAGCAGCATAGTAAAGCAATTTTCTTCATGCTTTTTTTCATAACGCCTCCTAAAATAAAATTGAAAGTATAATGCCCTTCGGGCATAAAATCACATCTATAACGATAACTATTCTCACAGAAACTTTATTTTTTCAACACGTAAAAATACTTGATTACCATCCGGCACTCACCAGTCTATTCAGTCCTGTTCCTTCTATAGCCGGTGAGTGCCGGATTCAGCTCTGTTCTTCCAATAGCCAGTGAGTGCCGGATCTCTTGAAAAGTTACGCAACCACTACATATTGTATGAACTTGAGTTAAGCGGATACCCAGTAAACTCAAGTTGAACGAGGTTTCAGTCACCTGAATCCATCAAGCAGTTACGATGCTCAATAACTACGCCATCTA